>DATAHI010000018.1:0-10980 GCA_036263255.1 Oxalicibacterium sp.
ACCGCCATCACATTGGTGTAGGCATTGTTGTCGAGTCCCGGCCGGTCGCGCCACGGATAGGCGTTGTGATATTCGTCCGGACCGATCACGCCGCAAATCTGGAAGCGGCCGTCGCGACAGCCCGCTTCCTCGCGCGGCACCGCGATGCTGGACCAGAATCGTGCGATGTCGAGCATCATCTCGGCGCCGCAATCCGCCAGAAATGCATCGTCGCCGGTCGCCATGAAGTAATGCCAGATGTTGTACACGATGGCAGCGCCGACGTGGCGCTGCAAATAAGTATGGTCCTCCATCCATTCGCCGGAAATCGGATTCTTCTGGTGTTCGGGCGTGACTTCGCGGCCATCGCCGGCACTGCGCCATGGATACATCGCGCCGCGGTAACCTGCCTGCTGCGCCGCCTCGCGCGCCGCGTTCAGTCGAGGGTAGCGATACATCAGGCAGGCTTTCGCCGTTTCAGGAAAACGGGAAATCAGAAAGGGGAAGACGAACAGCTCGTCCCAGAAAATGTGGCCATGGTAGCCCTCGCCATGCCAGCCGCGGGCCGGAATGCCGGCATCGGACGCTGCGAGGTGTGGCGAGGCGGTCTGCAGGATGTGGAAAGCGTGAAAGCGCAGCGGGCGCGCAAATTCTTCCTTGTCCACCTCCAGCCCGGTGCGCCGCCACAGCTCTCCCCAGGCACGAACATGCGCGTCGCGCCACGCCGGGAAGGAGGCCTGGGTGACAGCGCGCAGCGCGGACTGCCGAGGATCGTCACTACCATCAAGCGACGTAAACAGCGAGGCGAACTTCGCGATCACGACGGTCGTGCCGCGCTTCACTGCGATGCGGTAGAGCGTACCGAGACTACGCGTTTCGGCAATCGCCGTTTCGACGCAGGCCGCCTGCTGCATTCCGCCATCGATGCGGATGCGCGCGGCTTGTGCAATCGTAATGCGCGATTGACTGGTGCAGGTTTGTACGAAGACGCAATCGTCCTGCCTGACATGCGAAAAGGTGTCGAGATGCTGGCTCGCATAGTCAGCGTAGCGTTCGACGTTGGTGTTCGCGACGTCGCCGTCGATTGCGGATCGGATCTCGAGTTCACCTGACCAGTCGAGCGGCGTCAGTTCCAGCTGGAGCGCTGCGCAATGCGGATCGGCCATGCTGACGATGCGCGTTTCGCGAAAAGCGGTTTGCCGGCCCGACTCGTCCTGCAACACGTAGTCGCGATGCATGCAGCCGCTGCGCATATCCAGCCAATGCGCGTATTGCCGTATGCGCGCCGAGTCGAGTTGCAGCCAGGCTTCTCCTGGCAGGCGGCATGCAAGCGGCAGCCAGTTCGGTAGATTGACCAGCGATTCGGTTTCGTCGCGATGGTCGGCGATGACCGTTGCAAGACGGTTGTAGCAGCCGGCGCGATAAGTGCCGGGGTAGTGCGTCTCGTCTCGCCTGCTGTCGATCGCCGCCGCACGCGTGACGAAGACGCCGTTGCCAAGCGCAAGCAAGACTTCACGCCTTCCTTCGTCGCCGGCATCGTATTGTTCAAAGCGAAGTTCCCAGCCGCGTGCCGGGATGTCAGTGAACGGGTTGGCGGACATGGGTGCTCGTTTCCAGCCGTCGTTCCATGCGTTCGATTTCCTCGCGCGTCGGATAGGCCGGCTGCGAACCATAGGCCGTGACCGCAAGATGCGAGGCAGCGACGGCAAAGCGCGCCGCGTGATGCAGCGGGTAGCCTTCGAGCAACGCGACCGACAAGGCGCCGGTGAAGGCGTCGCCCGCGCCCGTGGTATCGACCACTTCCACCGGCACCGGCGCGATGTGGAAAGCGCAACCATCCTCCACCACCACGCAACCGCCGTCGGCCAGCTTGATGCAGGCAACGCGCACGCCGAGTTCCAGCAGCACCTTGCCGGCATCGATGGCGGAAGGCACGTCCTCGCATTCGATATCGGTCAACGCTTTCGTTTCGACGCAGTTCGGTGCGACGAAATCGGTTTGTTTCAATACGGCCTCGGTCACGCGATCGGCAGGAGAAGGATCGAGGATCGTCGTGATGCCGCGCTGGCGCGCAGCGCGCATGGCCTGTTCGACGATGAAAACGGGAATTTCGCAGTCGGCAACCAGCACCGAACCCGGATCGGCCTCGCGGATCGCCTGCAGCACCGGCAGGGCATCGTCCTGGCACCAGAAGCCGTTGGCATTGGCCGCCATCACGATGCTTTTCTTGCCGTCGGGCGGCACGGTGATCATGGTCACGCCCGTGTGCGCATTCTTGATTTTCTTGAGGCCGGACAAATCCACACCGGTCTCGCGCAAGGGGGCAATCGCTTGTTCGGACAAATCATCGTCGCCGGTATGCGCGAAGAGTTGTGCATGATGCCCGAGCCGACGCGCGAGGTACGCGACGTTCGCAGCCTTGCCGCCGCCGAGTTTGGCAAAATCGCTGGCAAGCAGCGTTTCACTGACTTTCGGCTGACGCTTGGTGCGCATCTGGAAATCGGCATTGATACTGCCGAGCGACAATATTTTTCCGTACCCAGCTTCTTTTCGCTGATATGTCATTCCGTCGCCATCCTTTTTTTGATGCCGCGCACTTGTGCGGCATGCGAGAACAAGCAGCGTTCAGGATAAAAAAATGCACGCGGTCTGGGTATCAGAAAGACCCTGAAATCCATGTCAGAAATCAAGCTCTGCCTAGAGCGGCCCTGCCCGGAATCAACTGCTCATCAGTAGCGCGACCGGGAAATCGCCGAACAGTTCGCGAATATCCACCTGTGCGTCGATATCGCCACGGCGGTCGCGCAGCACGTCGGTCATTTGCTGCAGTCCGCGCGGCAGCAGAATGCGCGTCGCTTCCGGCGCACCTCCGGTTTTCAATTCGAGCTGCTCGTCCACCAGCGTCAGGTTGAAGCGCAGCGCGGCCACCATCAGTGTCTTGCCTTCGTGTTCGCGTAAGAAGGCAACGACGTGATCTGCAAGAGGACCTTCGACAAGCAGCGGCACATATTCGCCTTCGGCAAACAGCGACGGATGCACCGCGCGCAGTGCGAGCACGTGGTGAATCAGTCCCTGCTTCAGCTGATGCTGTCGCCAGTCGCGCCGCAGCGACGTGCCAGCCAGCAATGCGCTGCGGCGTGCTTTGTAATCGACCGGACGGCGGTTGTCCGGATCGACCAGACTGAGATCCCAGAACTCGGTGCCCTGATACAGATCCGGCATGCCAGGCGCGGTCAGCCGCAGCAGCGTTTGCGTCAGACTATTCGCGATGCTGGCGGGAGCGATGCGTTGCATCCATTCCGCTGCTTCGTCGAGAAAGGAAGCGTTGCGCGACCGATCGAACAAGGCTTCGAGAAACTGGCGGCAGGACTGTTCATACTGTTCGTTCGGTGCCGCCCAGCTCGAATACAGCTTCGCTTCGCGCAGCGATTTCTGCTGCCATTGCGCCAGCCGTTCCGCATAGCGCGCCAGGCCTTCGGCATCGTCGGCCTGCAATTCCAGCGGCCATGCACCGACGGCCATCTGGTACAACATCATCTCGTCCCCGAGCGCCGGCGCAACGAGCGCGTCGCCGCCATCCTCGCTCTCCAGACGTTGCCGCAGATCGCCATGCAATCGCACCCAGCGGCGCACAGCCTCCGACCAGTCATCCGCGCATTCGCTCAGCACGGCCAGGCGCGCACGCACGTCTTCGCCGCGCTTGTGATCGTGCGTGGCGGTTGCCAGCATCGTGTGCGGGAGATTTGCCGTGTGCTGCAGATTGAAGGCGTGAAAGTCTTCGATAGGGGACGAGAAATAATCCGGGTCGGCACCGACCTCGTTACGCGACAGCAAGCGGCCGTAGCGGTAGAACACCGTATCCTCGACCGCCTTGGCAGCCAGCGGCGGCGTCAGTTGTTCGAAGCGGCGCACGGCGAGCCGGCGCAATGCCGGCGCATCCTGCGTGGCGTCGGAGTCGATGTTGTTGGTGTCGAACAGCGCGATCAGTGTGTCGAGCAGCGGGTGATCCTGCGGCGGCAGGTTGCGGCGCGCTTCATTGACGGTCCTGTCGATCACGTCAAGGTCTGCCGCGCTGCGGCCTTGCTCGGACCAGTAGGTGCGATAGATCGGAAAGGCGACCAGCAGTTCGGTCAGCACGCGGCTGATCGCCGCCTGCGAGATGTCGCGTGTCTCCATTTCAGTACGCGCCACTGCGTGCACTGCGCGCGTCAAGGCGGCGAATTCGCCGACGAAATTTTCGCGTAGCAGTTGCCGACGCGCATTCGCCACGTGCACCGGGAAACTGTCGTTGTCGCTCGCCAGTTCCACCCACAGCTTGTTCAGCGTCGCCAGACCATCCGGACAATGCAGCAGCGCGCCGACCTGGTCCATGAAGTCGTAGCCGGTGGTGCCGGCGATCGGCCAGTCATGGCGCAGCGTTTCGCCGTGCGTCAGAATCTTTTCGACGATGATGTAGGGTTCCGAATCGGGCAACTCCGGCGGGCGCTGCGGCGCTAGCTGTTCAAGGGTCGCGCGCAGACGCTGGCAATACGCGGTCGGATCGGCCAGGCCGTCGACGTGATCGATGCGAACGCCGTCGATCAAGCCTTCCATGTAGAGCCGGAAGATCGTCTCGTGCGTGGCTGCGAATACGTCGTCGAGCTCGACACGCACGCCGGCCAGATCGCTGACTTCGAAAAAGCGCCGCCAGTTGATTTCTTCCGCCGCATTGCGCCACCAGGTCAGCTTGTAGTTCTGCCGTTCCAGCAGACGGTGCATGCGCGCGACGTTTTCCGGCGTATCGGGCGTGAAGGCCGACAAGGCGAGCGCGATCGCTTCGCGTCCTTCGGCCTGCGCGATATTGCGCAGCAGCGTCAGACGTTCCGCATGCAGGTCGCACGCGTCTTTTGCGGCGGGATCGATGTCGGGAAATCCGGTCGACACCGCGCGCAGTTCTGCGCCGCCATGCCGCAGCACGCGGCCATAGGTTTCAGGCGCCAGCGGAAAGCGATGCGTGAAGTAGCCGAAATACAGCTGGCCGGTATCCTCACAATATTGCAGGCGTAGATCGCCCGAGCGCAGACTTTGTGCATACGGATCGCCAAGGAAGGGCAGCAGAATTTTTCCGTGCAGCGTGGGATCGGGCGAATTCCAATCGATGTCGAACCAGCGCGCATAACGGCTGTGCCGTCCCCATTCGAGAACGTGCAGCCACCATGGATTGTCGGCGCCGCCGACACCCATGTGATTCGGCACGATATCGACGATCAGGCCGAGGTTCGCGGCGCGCAGCTTCTGCACGAAGCGGCGCAGCGCTGCTTCGCCGCCGAGTTCCGGATTGATGCGGGTCGGATCGACGACGTCGTAACCATGGGTCGAGCCGGGCCGGGCCGTCAGGATCGGCGAGGTGTAGATGTGGCTGACGCCGAGTGCCGCGTAATAATCGACCACAGCGGCGGCGTCGTCCAGTGTGAAATCCTTGTGCAGTTGCAGGCGGGCAGTGGCGCGTGGGACGCTCATGGCTGTCCTTTCTGTGCACGTGCTTCGTTCAGTACCGCCAGTCGTTCGCGCACGATCTCGCTATCGAGCATCGTATCTACGGGCAGCGGCAGGCGGCGGCGCCAGTTAGGGTGCTGATCGATCGTGTTCGGCAAATTAGGTTGTTCTTCCAGCGCCAGCACGTCTTCCAGCGGCACGATGACAAGCGGGGCCGGCGTCGAACCGATGAACTGCAGGATGGAACCGACCGGCGCCTGTTCGTTGTTCGCATCGACCTGCGCTGCCGCCTGGTTGCGTTCCGGCATGTCGTTCAGGGCGCGCGCCAGCGCTTCGCGCTCGCGGCCGCGGCCGGCGTATTCATCGTCGACATTCGCGCCGGGGGCGAGTAGGTCAAGATCGGAACGCCAGCGGATATCGCGCGAATGCCACCAGCCGACGACGGTGGGCAAGTCGTGTGTGTCGGTTGTGGCAATCGCATGCGAGGACCAGTCGCCAGCCGGACGGAAACGGCCATTGTCCTGTTCGAACCACAGCACGCGGATGCCCATCAGCCCGGCATCGCCGAGCCGCTCGCTGAAGCCGGCAGGCACTGTGCCAAGGTCTTCGCCGATTACGATGGCCTTATAGCGATGGCTTTCGAGCGCGATCAGGCGCATCAGGTCCTCGAAGGGATAACGCAGATAGACGCCGTGCCGACCGTCGCTGCCGTCCGGCACCAGCCACAGTCGCGTCAGACCGAGGATGTGATCGATGCGCACACCTCCGGCGTAGCGGAAGGCGGCACGCAGCATTTCAATGTAAGCCTGGAAACCATACTGGCGCAGCGCACGGGGGGAGAAGGCAGCCAGTCCCCAGTTCTGTCCCTGCGGCCCAAGGATGTCGGGCGGAGCGCCGACGGAGAGGCCGTTGAGCATTTGATGCTGACGGCTCCATGCCTGACTGCCCGCGCTTTCCGCACCGACGGCCAAATCCGTGATCAGGCCGATGCGCATGCCGGCGCTGATTGCGCTGCGCTGCGCCTGCTGCAGACCGCGCGCCGCCTGCCATTGCAGAAAGGCGTGGAACATGATGTCGTTGTCGTGCACTTCCGCAAAGGTCGCGACTTCGTCGCTGCGCGGATCGCGGTACTCTTGCGGCCAGTCGCGCCAGCTACCCTCGATGCCTTTCTCGCGCATCATCGCGTGCAGCGCTTCAAAACGCGCATGATCTTCCAGCGGCATGCCGCCTTCGATACGGAAGGCTTCGAATTCCTTCCAGCCTTCGCTATGGATGTCGTAGTGATCGAACAGGTCCCGCAGCACGGCAAGACGCCAGCGCGCGACGGCAGGCCAGTCCACCAGGTCTGCTTGGTGCAAGCGATGGCGTTCATCATCGAGGCCAAGTCGTTCGATCGATGCGCGCAAGGCTTCGTCGCCGCTGATGGTCGCCGGGTCGATATGCATCACATTGAAGAACAGGCGGCTCGACGGTCCGTATGGGCTGTATTGATAAGGATTGGCGCTGAACATCGCATGCACGGGGCTGATCGCGATGGCCGATGCGCCTTGCTTGGCGGCAGAGCGTGCCAGAATCTCCAGCGCGGTGAAGTCGCCGATGCCGGCATCGCCCGTCGTTTCACCGTCCTCGCGGCGCAAGGAATACAGCTGGGCAGCAAGTGCCCACAGATGCGGCGTGGCCTCGGAACCATGGACTGCATCGGCGACGGTAAAGCACCGCAGCGGTGCCACTGCCAGCACCAGCACGTGACGATCGCCGATGTACAGACGGTGATAGCCGATGCGATCGATGGCGGGCAGGCGCGGCGGATTGCCGTCACGGTCGGGAATGCGGCCGTTCAATTCGCCACCGCCTTCCAGTTCGATGCGATACGTTTCGCCGTACACCTCCGCAAGCGGTGAGAGTTCGATCTCACGGTCGAGCTGCGCGGTGATCAGTGGAGGCAAGGCGAGCGTGCTTTCTTCTTCGGCCAGCATTGCGATCGATGCATCGCAGGCGGCATCGTCGTCGCAGTCGATCTGCAGCGCGGATAGCACCTGGCGCAAGGTATCGGCAGAGACGTTTTGCTGCTTGCCGAAGGCGTCGGTCCATTCGACCGCGAGGCCGGCGGCCTCGGCGAGCTGGCGCAGCAAAGCGCTTGGCACCGCCTGGGCGTCTTGTTGGTCGGAATGCAGGTTGGCGTTCATGCTGCCGGCTCCAGCAAAGCGATGAAGCTGTCGGCGGGCAGGAGATCGTTGCCAAGCGCCTGCAGTGCGCCTTCGGTTTCGAACAGCAGGTCGGCGCCGCCGGTCTTGGCGATGGCGTCGAGCTTCACATTAATTTCGGTCTTCGACAGATTGGCGGCGAGCGCGAGCACCGTGCCATCGCGCAATTTCCAGCGTGCGGCGACCGCCGAATCGCCGATCACGCAGGCACCGAGGGCGTGGCAGTCGGCAAATTGTGGTACCAGCCGGGCCTGGCGCAAGGCAAGCAGTTCACGCATCCAGTCGCGCCAGGCGCACGCATCGCGGCCTTCCTCGGGTATCGATTGTTCAAAGGTGGCTTCGGCATTCGGATCGGGAATTTTTTCACGCTGCGCCGGATCGGCAAAGGCTTCAAAGGCGGCAAACTCCTGGCGCCTGCCGTCGCGTACCGCCTGCGCGAGCTCCGGCGAATGATCGGTGAAGTAAAGGAAGGGTTGGGTCGCGCCAAACTCTTCGCCCATGAAGAGCAACGGAATCTGCGGCGACAGCAACAGCAGCGCAGTGGCGGCACGCAGCGCGGAAGGGCGCGCCAGCGTGCGCAACCGTTCACCGAAGGCGCGATTGCCGATCTGATCGTGGTTCTGCAGGAAAAGCACGAAGGCCGATGGCGGCAGGTAGGCGCTCGGTTCGCCGCGCGGCTCGTTGGTGGTCGGAATCGCCTCACCTTGATAGACGAAGCCTTCGGCCAGACAGCGCGCGAGCTTTTGCGCCGTCTCTTCACTGTAATTGCGGTAGTAGTGATCGTGCTCGCCTGTCAGCAGCACGTGCAATGCATGATGGCCGTCATCGTTCCATTGCGCGTTGAACGGCGCCTGTGCCGTGTTGCCGAGCAGGTGCGCGGCATTGCCGTCGTGTTCGAGCACCAGATGCACGTGCCGATCGGCGGGGCTGTCGCTGGCAACGACCTCGCGTATCCGCCGCCCCATCACCTGTAGCCACCCCTGTTCGGCGATCGCATGCACCGCATCGAAGCGCAAGCCGTCAAAGCGGAATTCGCGCAGCCAGTACAGCGCATTCTCGATGAAGAAGTCGCTGACCTGCTGCTGACGGAAATCGATCGCCTGGCCCCACGGCGTATTGACGTCGTTACGGAAGAAGGGCTTGGCGTAGGCGCTCAGGTAATTGCCGTCCGGGCCGAAGTGGTTATAGACCACGTCGAGGAACACCATCAGGCCAAGATCGTGCGCATCGTCGATCAAGGCTTTCAATTGCTCCGGTGTGCCATAGGAGGAATCGGGCGCATACGGCAGCACGCCGTCATACCCCCAGTTGTGCTTGCCGGGAAATTCGGCGATCGGCATCAATTCGATGGCAGTGATGCCGAGTTCGGCCAGCTGCGGCAGACGCTTCGCGACCCCGGCGAAGCCACCGAAGGCCCCGACGTGCAATTCGTACAGCACTGCTTCCTGCCAGGGGCGCCCCTTCCACTGTGTGTTGCGCCATTGATAGGCACCGGGATCGACGACGATGCTGTCGCAGTGCACGCCACCTGCCTGCGCGTGCGAGGCGGGATCGGCAAACCGCAACGTGCCGCCATCCTCTCCGACAGTCTCGAAGCAGTAACGAGTGCCGGGCGGACAATGCACATCGGCTTCATACCAGCCATTCGCCATTGCATGCAGCGGATAGGCCGTTTCGCCGATGACGACGCTGGCCGCCTGCACGCTCGGTGCCCACAAGCGGAAACGTGTCTCGCCATTGGCCCGCAATTGCGGGCCAAACGTATATTCAAAGTTCGACATGATCCGCCACCAGCAGGACTGCGCTATGCGAAGCGACAGTCACGCGATTGTTTTGCGGTTTGCGCACGGCCGGTCCGTCCACCTTGTCGGCGGCGTCGATCAGTACGATCCAGTCGAGTGCAGGCTCCGGCAGCACGAATTCATGGTCGTCGGAATCCGCATTGACGAGCAGCAGCGTGGCTGATACTTCGCCGGGGCCGCTGCGCGGCGGTTCGGCACGGGCAACGCGGCGGCATGCCAGCAAGCGGCCTTCGCTGAAAGCCCACTTTTCCTGATCCATCGGCGTGCCGCTTTCATCGAACCAGTCGATATCGCGCAGGCCGGGCAGGATTTCCGTGTCGCCGGAATAGAAGTGCGCCGCGTGCAGCGTCGGACGGGACAGACGCGTGGCGATGCACTCCGCGGTGAATTCGATCAGGGCCTTGCCCGCATCGCTGTCCGCCACGCTCCAGTCGAACCACGACAGTTCGTCGTCGTGACAATACGCATTGTTGTTGCCGTTCTGTGTGCGTCCGAACTCGTCGCCGCCCAGCAGCATCGGCGTGCCGTTCGAGAACAGCAGCGTCATCAGCATGGCACGCTTCACCTTGTCGCGCGTGGTGTTCACGCCGGCATCTTCCGTCGGGCCTTCGGCGCCCCAGTTGAAGCTTTCGTTGTCGTTGGCGCCGTCGCGATTTTCCTCGCCGTTCGCCTCGTTGTGCTTGTCGTTGTAGCTGACCAGGTCGTTCAGCGTGAAGCCATCGTGTGCCGTGATGAAGTTCACCGATGCCCAAGGACGGCGACGGTTGTGGCAAAACAGGTCGGCCGAGCCGAGCAGGCGCGCCGCCAGAGCACCGCGCATATCGGGCGCGCGCTTCCAGAAGCGCCGCACGTCGTCGCGGAAGCGGCCGTTCCATTCCGCGAAGCCGGCCGGATGATTGCCGATCTGGTAGCCTCCGGGACCGATATCCCACGGCTCGGAAATCAGCTTGATCTGCGACAGTACAGGGTCCTGGCGCAGCGCGTCGAAAAAGCCGCAACCCGGATCGAAACCGTGTGGTTCGCGGCCTAGCGTGACACCCAGGTCGAAGCGGAAACCGTCGACGTGGAATTCCTGCACCCAGTAGCGCAGCGAATCCATCACCATCTGGATCACGCGCGGATGCGACATGTTCACCGTATTGCCGCAGCCCGTGTCGTTGATGCAGTGGCGCGGATTGTCGGGCAGCAGGCGGTAGTAGCTGGCGTTGTCCAGACCACGGAAAGACAGCGTCGGTCCGAGTTCGCTTTCCTCGCAGGTATGGTTGTAGACCACGTCGAGAATCACTTCGATGCCGGCGCGGTGGAGCGCCTTCACCATCTGCTTGAACTCGGTCACCTGGCCGCCGCGCGAGCCCGAGCCGCTGTAGCGCGCATCGGGAGCGAAGAAGCCCAGGGTGTTGTAGCCCCAGTAGTTGGTGAGGCCCTTCTTCACCAGGAAGTGCTCGTCCACGAAGGAGTGGATGGGCAGCAGCTCCACGGCGGTGACGCCCAGCCGGGTGAGGTGCTCCACCACGGACGGG
>DATAHI010000019.1:0-24663 GCA_036263255.1 Oxalicibacterium sp.
TGCCGTATAAGTAGTTATGATGTTCCCTGCAGGGAATATGGAGCTTAGGAAATGAAGAAATTTACCCGCATTCTCAATCATCTCGATCTCGGTGCTCGGCTGGCCCTTATTTGTTTTGTATTGATTGCATTGGTGTTTGGCGTATTTGTCTGGGCGGTCGGCTTTGCCACCTCCCGCATATTGGAAAATCGCGCTTCCGAGCACGTGATCGCGACCGGCAAGATGGCCGCTGCGTCGGCGAACGATGCAGCCGCATTGCGTGAACGCATTCTTGCGCTGAACGTCGGTAATGGTGGCAAATACTATGTGCTGGATGCCGAGCCTGGTCCGGATTACGGCAAGGTGTTGATCGACGCCAAGCGTGAAGGGCAGAACATCCTGAAAAATCGGACGGAAGATGGCGCCGAATATGTGAAGGAAATGCTCCAGAAGAAAGAAGGCTCGATCCGCTACGACGCTGCCGATGACAATACCACGCGGGAGAAACTGGCCGCGTTCACTACGATCAACGATCGTCACTGGTTGGTGGTCGGCGAAACCTATCTCGACGAATTCACCGGTGAAGCCACCCGCCTGCGCAACACGGCGGCGTTGATTGCTCTGGCCGCGCTACTCGTTGTGGCAGGCTTGCTGTACATCGTGATCCGCAATACCGTCAGTCGGCCGCTTGCCCTCGCCATCGATGCGGCAGACCGCATGGCGACGGGCGATTTGACTGCATATGTCGAGGTGACGCGCAGCGACGAAATTGGCCGGCTGCTGGGTTCGGTGAACAGCATTGGCCAGGGCCTGGCGAATGTCATCTGGAATATCCGCCATGGCACCGAGCTGCTGCACTCCGCAACAAATGAAATTGCGGCGGGTAATCAGGATTTGTCCGTGCGCACAGAGCAGCAAGCCGGCTCGCTGGAAAAAACGGCCTCGTCAATGGAGCAGATGACGTCGACGGTCAAGGAAAATGCCGACAACGCGAATCAGGCCAACCAGCTCGCCCGCACCGCATCCGAAGTGGCAATCAAGGGTGGCGAAGTGGTGTCGCAAGTCGTTCATACGATGACCTCGATCGATCAGTCGTCGAGAAAAATCGTCGACATCATCAGTGTGATCGACGGCATTGCGTTCCAGACCAACATCCTCGCATTGAATGCTGCGGTTGAAGCGGCGCGCGCCGGTGAGCAGGGCCGCGGCTTCGCCGTCGTTGCAACCGAAGTGCGCAACCTGGCCCAGCGCAGTTCGGCTGCCGCGCGCGAAATCAAGACCCTGATCGAAGCTTCGGCCGGCAATGTGCAGGAAGGCAGCAAGCTCGTGCAAGCCGCTGGCAGCACGATGGAAGAAGTGGTCAGCAGCATCAAGCGCGTGTACGACATCATGGGTGAAATCAGCACCGCCAGCCACGAGCAAAGCATCGGCATCGAGCAGGTCAATGAAGCAATGCTGCAGATGGATCAGAATACGCAACAGAACGCCGCGCTGGTTGAGCAGGCAGCCGCCGCGGCAGAATCGCTGCGCAGCCAGACCACGGAACTCAACAATATCGTCGGCGTCTTCAAGCTGAAGACTGCAGCGCACGGTACGAAGGAAGAGGCAGTCGAGATGGTTCGGCGTGCGGTCGGTTCACTCGACAGCGTTGGCCGCAAAAAAACCTTTGCCGAAATCAGCAACAAGCTCGGCAAGTTCTGCGACCGCGATCTGTATGTCGTGATCTACGACATGAGCGGCAAAAATCTCGCACACGGCGCCAATCCGGCCAATGTCGGCAAAGAGATGATCGATGCGAAGGATGGCGCGGGTAAACCTTATGTACGCGAACGCATCGCGATCATCCAGAATCAGGGTGGCGGATGGCAGGATTATCTGTTCCTGAATCCGATCTCGAAGCAAATGGAAGAGAAGTCGATGTATCTGGAGCGTTACGAAGATTTAATCGTCGGCTGCGGCGTCTACAAGCATAACGACTGACGCTGCCCCGGCGGGGCATCAGCTCTGCAGCAGGATGCCGCGCGCGTAGGCCCAGTTGGCTTGTGGGTGCGGGCGTTCCTCGCCGGATTCCAGCATGTAGATTTCGGTGATCTCGCGTGGAAAGTACTCGAGATGAACCCAGAACTCCTGCGTCTTGCCCTGATAACCGGACGATGCCAGTTCGCCAGAAATCGAATCCTGGTATGACACGATGCGCACCTGATCAAGGTCCATCTTTTTCATTGCCCTACTCCTTGCCGCGACCGGCATTCGATGCCGACGCAACGATCACGGTTCACTGCGCCAGCTTTTCGATGATGTTGCTGGTGCTGCGCCCGGGCACCACGTTCACCAAGGCAACGCGGCCCCCCCAGGATTTGACTTCCTTGCCGCCGACGACCTGGTCTTCGCTATAGTCGCTGCCCTTGACGAGCACGTCGGGTTTCACGGCCTTGATCAGTTCCAACGGCGTTTGCTCGCCGAACAGGATGACGGCATCGATTGCTTCCAGGCCGGCCAGCACGCGGGCGCGGTCTGCTTCATGAATCACAGGTCGCGTCGGCCCTTTCAATGCGCGTACCGATTCGTCGGTGTTCAGGCCCAGCACCAGCCGGTCGCCCATCTTGCGAGCGGCTTCGAGGTAGGTCACGTGGCCAGCATGCAGTAGATCGAAGCAGCCGTTGGTGAAGACGATCTTTTGTCCGCTGGCACGCCATGCATCGACCTGGGTTTTCAAACTCTGCAGATCATGAATCTTGTTTACCTGCGCCGTCGACTCCTGTGCAACGAGTTCATGCAGCAGTTCTTCATAGGTGATGGGCACCGTGCCGACTTTGCCAACCACGATGCCGGCAGCGATGTTGGCAAGCTGCAGCGCATCGACGGCGTTTAGCCCACCGATCATGCCGGCCGCCAGTGTTGCAATGACGGTGTCTCCCGCGCCGGAAACATCGAATACCTGCTTTGCGGTTGCCGCAATGTGCTCCACTTGGCCGGCTTCGATAATGGAAATGCCTTCCTCGCCACGCGTCATGGCGAGGAAGGCGAGACCGAGAGACTCGCGCAACTGCGCTGCGGCACTCAACAACGCAGAGTTGTCACGCACATCGACCTTGCAGGCTTCGGCGGTTTCGCGCTTGTTGGGCGTCAATGCAGTTGCGCCGCGATACTTGCTGTAATCGAGGCCCTTCGGATCGACCAGCACGGTGATCTTCGATTGCCTGCAACGCGCAATGACCTGTTCGCACAGCGCGGCGCTCAATACGCCTTTCGCATAGTCGGACAAGATCACGACCGCCGGTTGCTGTTCGATCTCGCGCAGCACGAGGTCGAGCAACTGACCTGTTTCATTGGCGTCCAGCGGCGCGCGGCTTTCCTGGTCGAGCCGTAGCATTTGCTGGTGGCCGCCCAGCACGCGGGTTTTTGTCGTGGTCGGGCGCAGCGTCGATTGCAGTACGGCGGACGAGCGGATGCCGTTTTCCGCCATCATCGCGATCAGGGCTTTGCCGTCAGCATCGTTGCCCGTTACGCCGGCAATGCGCGTGGAGATGCCGAGCTTGGCAAGATTTGCCGCCACGTTTGCTGCCCCGCCGACGCGGTCATATTGTTTGCGCACCAGCACCACAGGAACCGGTGCTTCCGGCGAGATGCGTTCCACTTCGCCGACCATGTAGCGATCCAGCATCAGGTCGCCGATGACCAAGGCCCATGCATTCTCGGCATGGAATTTGTGGCGGACGATGTCGAGCAGATGCGCCTGCATGTTATTCGGCATCCATGATTTCGCACAGACTGTGCGCAACGAATAAATGCGCTTCCTGCACGCGCGCGGTTTCCTTGGCAGGCATGACTAGCTTGTAGTCGCACATTTCTGCTAGTTTGCCGCCACTGCCACCGGACAGCAGAACGGTGATTGCACCGATCTGCTTTGCCACTTCAATCGCCTTGACAACATTGGCGCTGTTGCCGGAAGTCGAAATGCCGACCACCACGTCCTGTGGATCGCACAGTGCTTCGACCTGTCGCGAGAAGACCTGATCGAAACCATAGTCGTTGCCGACCGCGGTAAGGATGGAAGTATCGGTCGTCAATGCGATGGCCGGCAAGCCGCGTCGCTCACGCTTGTAGCGGCCGACAATTTCCGCGGCGATATGCTGCGAATCAGCGGCGCTGCCACCATTGCCCATCAGCAGGATCTTGTTTCCGCGCTGCAGGCAGGCGCGCATCATTTGCCCGATGCGGTCGATTTCCGGCAGCAGGGATTCCAGTTGCGTCATCACGCTTTGATGATCGGCGAGCGCCTTGCGCAGCAGTTCAGAGTTGTTCATATCGGATCGGCAATGTGGGTGAAATGCAAGCGAGATGATACCCGGTCTGCGCAGTGAAGAGCTTATCCGCGTGCTGCCAGCACCTTTCGGTACACGGACAGATTGCCGTCGACCATCGCATCGATGGAGAACTGCGACAGGATGCGCGCGCGCCCCGCTGCGCCAAACTGATGGCGCAATGCCTCGTCGTCCAGGAGCTTGCGCAAGGCTGCGGTAAGCGCTGGAACATCGCCGGGCGGCACCAGCAGACCATTCATGCCGTCTTCCACCGCTTCCGGCAGGCCGCCGGCACGGCTGGCAACGATCGGTATCGCAGCTGCCGACGCTTGCAATAGCGATACGCCGAGGCCTTCCATGTCTGCAGGATGCGCGAGGATATCGAGGCCGCCCAGCCAGGCAGGCAAGTCGTCGCGGAAGCCGACCAAGTGCACGAATTCACGCAAACCGCGTGCATTGATTTCCGTCGACAAGTCATCGTGCAAAGGACCCTTGCCGAACAGCAGGGCGCGCAGCTGCGGGTAATCGCGACGGAGCACGTCCATCGCATCGAGCAGATAACGATGTCCCTTGCGCGGGATCAACTGGGCGACCATGCCGATCACAATGGCATTCGGCGGGAGCTCGAATTCGCGCAGGAATGCATCGCGATCGACCGGTTCGAGATAAGGCGTTGCATCGACTGCACTGCGTACACAGGTGACACGCGATGGCGGCACGCCTTCGTCCAGCAATACGCGACGGATGCCTTCGGAAATCGTGATCACGTGATCGAACAAACGATATTTCAGCGCGACCTGCCAAGGCGCTTCCGGATTGTCCACGCGGCGCGAGAGCACGCAGGGCGTGCCCGCAAACTGCGCTGCGATGCCTCCCCATAGATCGGCGCCGCGGCGGCTGTGCAGATGCACGACGTCCGGCTGTTCGCTGCGGATCAATCGCGCGAGACGCCATGCCATGCCGATGTCTGCATCGCCACCCATGGGCATTTGGTGAACCTGCGCCACGTTTGACACGGCGCCGGCAATATCGGCATCGAGCGGACAGGCGAGTACATTGTGTACATTGCGCTTCGCTAATCCTTCGATGATGTAGGCGACCTGGCGTGCACCGCCGTAGTAGTGCTTGCCGGCCTCGACGTGCAGAATTTTCATGCGTTTGCACTCATCGCCAGTTGCAGCTCGTGCAGCACACGTTCGGGGCCGATATCGCGCAAGCAGGTCCATGCGCCGCCGCAGGTCGGCCGACGGCCGCAGGGCGAGCAGGACAGGCCCAGCCAGATGACGCGTGCGTTATTGCGGCCGGTGATGGTGTAAGGGCAAGTAGAACCGAAGATGGCGACTGTCGGTTTGGCAAAAGCGATGCCCATATGCATCAGGCCGGTATCGACGCCAATGACCGCACCTGCATGACGCACGAGTGCAGCGGCTTCGGCCAGATTTGTTTGCCCCACAAGATCGATAAAATCACGTGCGCCTTGCGTAATTTGCATGGCCGCCGCGCGATCTGCCGGGCCGCCAAGCAGCACTGGCGTAAGCCCGGTTTGTTCGCGCAGCATGGGCGCAAGCTTCTGCCACGCATCGATAAACCAGTGTTTCTGCGGACGTGTCGTGAAAGCGGCGCATACGACGTATTTGCCTGGCGCTAGCCCGTTTGCGGTGAGGCGCTCCAGCGCGCGCGCTTCGGTGTTTGCGTCCAGATGGAGTTGCGGCATGAAATCGCCGGCATCCAAGTTCAGGTACTCGGCGAGATGCAGATATTCGGAGCTGATGCGCGCCGCATTACCGCCGCGCGGCACGACTTCCGTCATCAACCAACGGCTGCCTTCGCGAGAACCAAGGCCGATACGCCGCGGCGCACCGCTCAGCCAAGCCAGCATGCCACTCTTCAGCAGTCCTTGCAGGTCGAGCACGACATCGAACTGTCGTTCGCGCAGCATGGCGCGGAAGGCTCGGACACGGCGGAAGAATTCTACGCGCTGCCCGTCACGCCACAACGCTTTCCATTCCGTCTTCGGCCACAGAATGCGTTCGTCGATATGCGGATCGGGCCGAATCAATGCGTCGATGCCAGGTTCCACCAACCACGCGATGTGCGCGTGCGGATGGGTGCGTTTCAGTGCGGCGGCGATTGGCGAAGCAAACACGACATCGCCGATGGCGGAAGTGCGGATGATGAGGATGCGCTTCATCAATGTTTCGAGATGGCAGGTGCTGCCACGGCTATGACTTCATCGAGCCGGTCGAGAACCGCGTTCACCGTGATGGAATGCATATCGGCTCCTGAAACTCCGTGCATCAGGGGATCATGTGCCAACGGGCGTGTAGCGCCGAAAAGGCCCAATGCGGGTACGTCAACAGCCACCGCCACGTTCAATATGCCGGTATCGTTCCCTATGCAAAAATCGCAGTTCTTCAATGCGGCAGCGGATTTCAGCACGGATCCTTGGCACATGACGTAGACGGATCCGGGTTGCGTATCGGCCGCCGCCTGCGGGAATAACTGTTCGGCCAAGGTCTTTTCTCCCGGCCCTCCGAGGATCAGGACGCCCCAGCCGCGTGCGACGAGCGCCTTGGTCAGTGCGACGAACTTTTCGTGGCCCCAGTTTTTTTCGGGAACAGAAGAACCGATCGCCAACGCGAGACGCGGACGGGATAGACCTTCTAACCGGGACGCGGCTTCCGTAACCAGTGATTCCGGCACCATCATCTTGGGTACCACCGGTCTGTCGACGAAGCCTTGCTTGATCGAGAAATCAGTGGCTTCCGGATATACCCAGCTTCCTTCTCCGTTAAATCGCTGAATATAAGGCGGCTGATTCAGGAAGAGACGTTGGGCAAGATCGAAACCGAAGCCGGATCTCACCGGGATGCCAGCTAGCCACGCCAATACACCGTAGCGCGGCCGATTTGAAAAAATAATGATTCGGTCAAATTTTTCCTTGCGCAACTCCCGCCAAAGTTGAAACTGGCCGCGCATGGTGTCATGGTGGCCTTTTTTTCCACTCCTGGGCCGTCGATCATAGCGAATCACACGATCGACGCATGGTTCGCCGGAAAGAATGTCCTCCGCCATGCAGGAGGGCCGCGCCATGACGGTGACCTTTCCGCCAGCGCTAGTGGCGGCAATGGCGCGAATATAAGGCAGATGCCAGACAAGATCGCCGATGCCGCTGCGGTGGTGAACGACGAGTGTTTTTTGCATAGAGTTATAACTGTCGTATTGATGCTGCGTGCGTCGTGGTTGGTCCTTCCCGCAAGACGTACCGCAATGCGATCCGATCGCGCACCCGCCGCGATCCGGCGAACATTGCGAGTATTACGACTGCGATGACTAATAGCGCAATCCCCTTGGAACGACGGCTTAGATGGTCGTTGAAGAAGAAACATAATGCGACGAGGAATGGGATTGCGGGCCAACCGCCTCGTGTGCCGGATAACAAGGAAGCTGTGAATCCACACGTAAATCCTCCCAATCCAAGCAGGAGTTTCATCAGCTTTTCTTTTTCGGGCGATACGAATCCGCCGGGGGCCCATCCCATCACCGTCATATTCCACAGTTGGGCGACTGGAAGGATCAGGCATATCGCGACGAAATGCCAATCCATGGGACAGATATCGCGACGATGGATCAGAGAGGCCAGCCCGATGAGCGTCAGAATGCCTGCGAACCAGCCAGCCAAGGTCGGGAAAAGCATCAGCAAGGGCAGAATAAGGATCACCGCCACGCTGACGATTGCATTGGCTCGTGAGCTTAAACCGGAGAAATTTGGAGCGGTTCTTCTTGTTATGTCGATCATTTCAATTCCACGCCGCACGCGGCAAATGCATTTTTCATATCTTCCCGCTCTTGCGCTGACTTGAACAAAACGCGGTCCCAGCCGAATGCGACGACGTCGACGGATTTCGGATAAATCTGGCGCGCGAACAGCAATGCCGAAGACCGTGCGCCGACGACGGCATCGTAGTGCGTGTTCGCCAGATAGGATTCAAGCGCACCGGCAGGTTCGATGAGGCGATAGCTGTCATGCCGCAATTCCTGCACCGGGTCCTTGGGGTGCGCCTTGTAATCGACTGCGTCGATGCCATGCGCAGAAAGCCAGTTGCGGATTTCCATCGTGAGTGCTGGCAGATCTCGGGCTGCCAGCAGCCCTGCACCGACCAAGGGTTGGCCGACCACCAGCGCGCGCCTGCTGTCACTCGTAGCTACATGCTGTGTGGGCGTCACCAGTGGCGGCAGCTCCACGGTCTTTTCAGGCGGATACTCATGCGGCAGACCGGGCAAGACGTAGATCCGATCGACGAACGCGGCGTCCGAGCCGATGCGGTCGCCGGAGAAGGATTGATAGGCGAGTTCTGGTGCAAACAGGCGGCGCAATTTGCGCACCTGCTGTGCCAGGCGCTTGTGCGTGTTCAGCGGATAGCGGCGAATACTGATCAAGCCGTCCGGAAGAATGCGCGCGTGGACTTCGCGCGCACCGCTGGTCTGCGGCAAGGCATGGAGAAAATAATTGATGGCTTCGGTATCGAACACCGCGCTGTGTATGACCAACCGATCACATTTGCCGACGAGCCCCGCCACCGTGCCAATGTTGGCGCGCAAGCGGCGATGACGGCCGAAAGGACCCGGCAGGGGTTCCCAGCGCGGCCAAGGCATATACGTGCACGCGTCCCATTCGGTGGGATCGACAACGGGCTTCAATCCCGGCTTGTACCAAACGAGGACCTGTCGCGCGCCGGTTTCGATATCGGCGGCAATGCGCTTTGCTGCAAGGTATTGCAGCGGCGAAGCGACGAAATAAACGGCGACCGTGTTGGATGTGGACATGGTGTGGAGATAGCCCCAGGTCGGTGAGCCACGTCAAACCAGAGATGCTCGGTGGGCGCGCCGCAGTGGGAAAAGTCAGGCGCAGATTGTAAACCGTTTTATCGTCGGTTTACGGCCAAGCTACCCATGCAAAAAACCCGTGCAACCGAAGTCACACGGGATAAAGCCCCGCGAAGCGCGGGGAGAGGGAGCTTGTACCGCGACCTGATCAGCGGGGATAAACGTATCCCGGCGGCGGAGGCGGCTGGTTCGGTGACGGATACTGCGGCGCAGTGTATTCCTGGCGTTGCTGCGGATACGGCGACGACTGGAAGCGACCGGATACTGGAACGCTGTTGCCTTTTGCGTACATGCATTGCTGATAGGCGAAATCGTAGCGGCGTTGCGTGCCGTAGCCGGAAGCATTGGCGGCATTCGCGCCGGCAGCGCTGCCGGTCAGCAGACCGACGCCCGCGCCTACACCTGCGCCGCGTCCACCGCCGATGGCCGCGCCGGCCAGTGCACCGACTGCAGTGCCCACGGCAGCGCTGCGTACGCCGGCATCGACAGAGTTGCCTTCATTTGTCTGGCCGCCCATCTGGTATTGCGCGTACTGACGGCATTCCATATCGTCAGCACGGAACTGCTCGAAGCTCTTGCCCGTGCCTGGCAGTACCATCACGCTTGGGCCGGTCGGTACCGTGGTGCAGGCCGAAAGGGCAAGAATGCCGGTCAGCACTGCTGTGGTTTTCATCAACGGAGACATAGGTCTGGTCCAATCAGGGTTGTGGAGGTTGCGGGGCGACGCGTTGCCAGCCGCCCGGACATTGCTTGACGTAAGGATAATATCCTTCCGGCTTGCGGCAGTAGAACCAGTCGTTCGACGGTTGCGCCTGCTGCGGCGCGGGTTCCTGCTGGATATAGGTCGGCGGCTCGGCAGGCGCCACGACCACCGGTGGATAGGCGTAGTACGGATACGGATAGGGCGGATAGTAGTACGGGCCCGGGTAGTGCCAATAACCCGGTGAGCCGATCACGACGCCCACGCCGACGCGGCTGTGATAATGGTCGGCACGGGCCGGTGCACTGGCGAAGACGGCGGTCAATGCGGCTAGCGCGATAAAGGCTTGAGTCGGTTTCATCACGATGTTCCTAAAAAAGCGTCCTACTGCTTACTGGGCAGGCTGCTCACCTTGCGGATGGGCGCCATGCATCTTGTGCCGGCCGTGCGGGCCGGCGTGACGCGCCATCTGCGCCAGCTTACGCTGCTGTTCCGGCGTCAATACCGCTTGCAGCGCAGCAGTTGCATCGGCAATGCGTGCCAACTTTGCTGCATGGCCCGCTGCGATGTCGGCACGCTGGCGCGTGATTGTCGCGGCATCTGCATCGGGCGGCAGGCGATGGCGTTCGCCGATCGGGCTTTCGATGGCCTTCACGAGCGCATCCCATTGCGGCTGCTGCGCAGCATTGATGCCGAGCCGTTTCTCTGCCTGGTCCAGATGCGCTTGCAGCTTCGCCTGGTGATCGGCCCAGCGGGCATCAGACGAATTGTGCGCCATTTCCGTATGATCGTCAGCGCCCGGCGCCGCCGAGGCCTGTGGAGCAAAGGCGAAGGTAAGAACAGCGCTGATGGTGCCGGCGGCCAGCGCGCGTAGTACGGGGATGATTTTCTTGTTCATGTTGGCATCCTGTAGCGGTTTGGAATGTGTGCCATTACACCGGCTGGATGTAAATGCAATATTACGAGGGAAACGTTTTTTGTAAATACAAGGTAAATATTGGCTAAAAATATTGTCGGGTTTGCGCGGCGGCGCTGTGACGCCGCTATGCTTCGCTCTGGCATGACAAGGAAGTTCGATGGAGAAGAAGATATTGGTGGTCGACGACGACCCCGAACTGCGCCAGCTGCTGCATGAATATCTGGGCGGCTGGGGTTACAGCGTACTGCTCGCCAGCGACGGCATGCAGATGCGTGAACAACTGGAGCAGCACACCGTCGATCTGGTGATCCTCGATCTGATGTTGCCGGGAGAGGACGGCCTGTCGCTGTGCCGCAATCTGCGCGCGCAGTCGTCGCTGCCGATTCTGATGCTCACCGCCAGCGGCGACGAACTCAATCGCATCATCGGCCTCGAGATGGGCGCTGACGATTACATCCACAAGCCCTTCATTCCGCGCGAACTGCTTGCGCGCGTGAAGAATATCCTGCGCCGCTCCGGCGACAACAGCGCAGCTGGCGCCCCGGTCAAGGCGCTGCATTTCGCGAACTGGATACTCGACCTGAATGCGCATCATCTGATCGACGCGAACGGCGTGGTGGTCTCGCTGTCCTCCGGTGAATTCCGCTTGCTGAAGGCCTTGGCCGATCGTCCGCAACGCGTGTTGTCTCGCGATCAGCTACTCGAGATTTTTTCCGGCCGCGAGGCAGGCCCCTTCGACCGCACCATCGACGTGATGATTAGCCGCCTACGCCGCCGCCTTAACGATGACAGCGAAGAACCGTTGATCAAGACCGTGCGCAACGAAGGTTACATGCTCGCTGCCAACGTCGAACGACACACATGAAAATTCTCCCGCGTACCTTATTCGGCCAGATTCTGCTTGCGCTGCTTGCCGGGTTGATTGCGGCGCAGACCGTCGGTTTCTGGCTGATGCTGGACGATCGTGTGCGGCTGGGCGAGCGCTTGCGCGGCACCTACACTGCGCAGCGCGTGGCGGGTTTTATCTCGCTGATCGAACACGCGCATCCGGACGAGCGCGAACGCTTGCTGCATGCACTGAACATCCCTCCGACCTCGCTGACGCTGGACGAGCCATGGCACGTCGCAGGCAGCATCGATACGGCCGATACGCGTGCCTTTATTGCGCATGTCCAGAAGGAATTGAGAGAGCCGCTGACGATCCAGGTGCTGTCGATTCGCCACAACAACCAGCGCGCCAAGGCCTTGGTGTTCGGCGGCCGGCATGCTGCTCCGCCGGTTGCGGATGAGGAAGGTGATACGCCGCTCGGCGAGCACGACTATCCGGGCCCACCCATCGTGTTCCTGCTTGGGCAGGCCAGGTTGCCGGATGGTGCGGTGCTGACATTCCGCCATACCATTCCGCGACCTCCGAACGTCGATTGGCCATTGCGTCTGGGCGTGCTGCTGCTGGTGCTCGTGGTATCGGTTGCGCTGCTTGCCGGCTGGGCGGTGCGTCGCCTGACCCGACCGCTTGCCTCGCTGGCCGATGCGGCATCCGGGCTGGCGCGTAATCTCGAACAGCCGCCGCTGCCGGAAACCGGGCCGCTGGAAGTTGCCCGCGCCGCGCAAGCCTTCAATTCCATGCAGCGCGATCTGAAGCGTTATGTCGAAACGCGCGCGCAGGCATTGGCGGCGGTCTCGCACGACCTGCGGCTGCCGATCACGCGCTTGCGGCTGCGGATGGAGAAGCTGGCAGACAGCGAACTCAAATCGAAGATGGAGCATGATCTGGCGGAGATGGACGATATGATCGGCGGCACGCTGGCCTTTCTGCGCGCCGGCACCAATCAGGAAAAAGCGGTGCGTCTCGACCTGAATGCGTTTCTTGAAAGCGTGAATGAAGATATGCTCGCAGTCGGTGCCAACATCCGCTTGCACGGCGCGGCGAGCCGGCCGATTCTGGCGCGGCCGCAAGCCCTGCGTCGATGCCTAGTCAATCTGCTCGACAATGCACGCCGCTACGCCAGTGCGGACATCGACATGTCGGTGTCGGAAACGAACGATCACCTGACGATACGGATCGAAGATCGGGGGGCGGGCATGCCGCCGGAAGAAATGGAACGCGTGTTCGAGCCCTATGTGCGGCTCGAATCCTCGCGTGCGCGGCATACCGGCGGCACGGGGCTGGGCCTCGCGATCGCCCGCGCGATTGCGCGCGCGCATGGAGGTGACCTGGTGCTGACGGCGCGCGCGGGCGGCGGTCTGTCCGCGATCCTGACGTTGCCGAAGCAATAAGCGACTACAGAGCGAAATACACAAAAGTACACAAATCTACATAAAGACGTCATACGCCTGACCGACAATCCCACGATCCGACCATTTCCAAAGAACAATGAATAACCTGACCCCGCGCGATAACAACCTCGATCCCGTGACTGGCAAACCTCGTCGCCGCTGGCTGACCTGGACGATAGCCGTGCTCGTGGTGATCGCTCTCGGCGCCGGTCTTGCGCACATCATTGCCCAGCGCAAGGCGCAGCAGGCGGAAGCGTCGCAGGCAGGCGGCGGCCGGCGCGGCGGTCCTCCGGGCAATCGTGCGATGCCGGTGGTGGTCGCCGCTGCGCGCACCGGCGACATCAATGTTTATCTGAACGGACTCGGTTCCGCGGTGCCGCTGAATGCCGTCACGGTCAAGACGCAGATCAATGGCCAGCTGATGAAAGTGCTGTTCCACGAAGGCCAGTTGGTGAAGAAAGGCGAGTTGCTGGCCGAGATCGATCCCCGCCCCTATCAGGTGCAGCTGACGCAGGCCGAAGGACAGATGGCGCGCGATCAGGCCCTGCTGAAGAATGCGCAGATCGATCTGGAGCGTTATCGCACGCTGTTCCAGCAGGATTCGATCGCGCGCCAGCAACTCGATACGCAAGCCTCGCTGGTGCGCCAGTACGAAGGCGCCGTCAAGGTGGATCAAGGCCAGGTCGATGCCGCCAAGCTGCAGTTGACCTATGCGAAGATCACCGCGCCGATCAGTGGCCGCGTCGGCCTGCGCCAGGTCGATCCGGGCAACATCGTGTCGACCTCGGATGCCAACGGTATTGTCGTCATTACGCAGCTGCAGCCGATCAGCGTGGTATTCACGCTGCCCGAAGACAATATCCCGGATGTGATGAAACGTCTGCAGGCTGGTGCCAAGCTGACGGTGGACGCATTCGATCGCTCGCAGCAAAACAAGCTCGCGACCGGCACGCTGATGACCGTGGACAACCAGATCGATCCGACCACTGGCACCGTCAAGCTGAAGGCGCAGTTTGGCAACGAGAATTTCAGCATGTTCGCCAACCAGTTCGTCAACACGCGGCTGCTGGTCAACGTCAAGCACGACACGACGATCGTGCCGTCCGCCGGCATCCAGCGCGGCAGCCAGGGGACTTTTGTTTATGTTGTGAACGCGGACCGGACCGTGTCCGTGCGCCCCGTGCAGATCGGCACCGTGCAGGGCGACGATACCGAAGTCCTGTCCGGGGTGAAGGCGGGCGAGCAGATTGTGGTGGATGGCGCCGACAAACTGCGTGAAGGTGCGAAGGTTTCGCTGGCGACCGAGGACGGCAAGCAGCTGGATGCGCGCGGCGGAAAGCAGGCAGGCAAGGGCGGCAACGGTGAACACGAGCGTGGCGAGGGTCGCCGCCGCCATCAGACCGATGAAGCGGGCAAGACGCCGGCTTCGAAGGAAGCCACGCCGGCGAATCCGTCATGAGTCTGTCGCGTCCCTTCATCCTGCGGCCGGTAGCGACTTCGCTGCTGATGGTCGCGATCCTGCTGGCGGGTATCCTGGCCTATCGCATGCTGCCACTGTCGGCGCTGCCGGAAGTCGATTACCCGACGATTCAGGTCGTCACGCTCTATCCGGGCGCGAGCCCGGATGTGATGACATCGTCGGTCACCGCGCCGCTGGAGCGGCAATTCGGCCAGATGCCGGGCCTGAACCAGATGTCTTCGACCAGTTCCGGCGGCGCTTCTGTCATCACGCTGCAGTTCAGTCTCGATCTAAGCCTGGATATCGCCGAGCAGGAAGTGCAGGCAGCGATCAATGCCAGCGGCAACCTGCTGCCTTCCGATCTGCCGGCGCCGCCGATCTACAGCAAGGTCAATCCGGCCGACACGCCGATCATGACGCTGGCGCTGACCTCCGACAGCTTGCCGCTGCCGCAGGTGCAGGCGTTGGCCGATACGCGCCTGGCGCAGAAAATTTCGCAGGTAAACGGCGTTGGTCTGGTCAGCCTGTCGGGCGGTCAGCGCCCCGCCGTACGCATCCAGGCCAATCCGACCGCACTTGCTGCCTACGGCTTGAACATCGAGAACATTCGCACCGCGATCGGTGCCGCCAACGTCAATCAGGCAAAGGGCAGCTTCGACGGACCGGCACGCGCCTACACGATCGACGCGAACGACCAGCTGCGGTCCGCCGATGAATACCGCGCGATCATCGTCGCCTACAAGAACGGTGCGCCGATCCGGCTGACCGATGTGGCAGATATCGTCGACGACGCGGAAAACGTACGGCAGGCGGCGTGGGTCAACGACAAGCCGGCAATCATCATGAACATCCAGCGCCAGCCGGGCGCGAACGTGATCCAGGTGGTCGACCAGATCAAGCAACTGTTGCCGCAGCTGCAGGCATCGCTGCCATCCTCGGTCCAGGTATCGCAGCTGAGCGATCGCACGACCACGATTCGTGCATCGGTGAAGGACGTCCAGTTCGAGATGATGCTGGCGGTAGGCCTGGTGGTGCTGGTGATCTTCCTGTTCCTGCGCAATGTGCCAGCCACCATCATTCCGAGCGTCGCGGTACCGCTCTCGCTGATCGGCACCTTTGCCGTGATGTACCTGGCCGACTTCAGCCTGAACAATCTATCGCTGATGGCACTGACGATTTCCACGGGCTTCGTGGTCGACGATGCGATCGTGATGATCGAGAACATCTCGCGCTATCTGGAAGAAGGCGATACACCCTTGCAGGCCGCATTGAAAGGGTCGGCACAGATCGGCTTCACCATCCTGTCGCTGACGATTTCGCTGATCGCGGTGCTGATTCCGCTGCTGTTCATGGGCGACGTGGTCGGCCGCCTGTTCCGCGAATTCGCGATCACGCTATCTGTCACGATCATTATTTCGGCGATCGTGTCGCTGACGCTGACGCCGATGATGTGCGCAAAGCTGCTGCATCACACGCCGGAAGAAAAGCAGAGCCGTTTCTATCACGCCTCGGGTGCCTTCTTCGATCGCATGATCGCGCGCTACGGCGAATGGCTGAAATGGGTGCTGGATCGGCAGGCAGCAACGCTGCTGGTCGCAATCGGCACGCTGGCCTTGACGGCGTTGCTGTACATCTTCATTCCGAAGGGTTTTTTCCCGGTGCAGGATACCGGCGTGATCCAGGGCATTTCCGAAGCGCCGCAATCCATTTCTTTTGCAGCGATGGCGCAGCGCCAGCAGGCACTCGCGAAAGTGATCCTGCAGGACCCGGATGTGGAGAGCTTGTCGTCCTTTATCGGCGTCGACGGCACCAATACGACGATGAATGCTGGCCGCATCCAGATTAACCTGAAGCCTTTCGAAGACCGCAGCGCGAACGCATCCGAAATTATTGAACGCCTGCAGGACAAGCTGGCGGATGTTCACGGCATTTCGCTGTACATGCAGCCGGTGCAGGACCTGACGATCGAAACGCGCGTCTCGCGCACGCAGTAT
The DNA here is from genome assembly GCA_036263255.1 of Oxalicibacterium sp. Lineage (GTDB taxonomy): Bacteria > Pseudomonadota > Gammaproteobacteria > Burkholderiales > Burkholderiaceae_D > Oxalicibacterium. The sequence goes on from DATAHI010000019.1 coordinate 16,520, forward strand.
CAGTTCACGCTGCAGGACGCCGATCCGCAATTGCTGAGCACCTGGGCGCCCAAGCTGGTCGACAAGTTGAACGGCTTGCCGCAGCTGCGGGACGTGGCGAGCGATTTGCAGGACAACGGCCTGCAGGCGGCATTGGTGATTGACCGCAATACCGCATCGCGTCTCGGCATTACGCCAGCTTCGATCGACAACACGCTGTACAGCGCCTTCGGCCAGCGCATCGTCTCGACCATCTTCACGCAGACCAACCAGTACCGCGTGATCCTGGAAGTGAAACCGGAATTCCAGAAAGGCCTGGATGCGCTGAATCACATTTATGTAGCGACGGCCGACGGCGCGCAGGTGCCGCTGTCGACCATCACGACGCTGGAGCAGCGCTCGACGCCGCTGGTGGTGAATCACGTCGGCCAGTTCCCCGCGACCACGATCTCGTTCAATCTTGCGCCCGGCGCTTCGCTCGGCGACGCGGTGAACGCGATCGAACAGGCGAAGGCGGGAATCGGGCTGCCGGAGAGCATGCAGATCAGCTTCCAGGGCGCGGCGCTCGCCTTCAAAGCTTCACTTGCCAACACCCTGCTGTTGATCTTGGCGGCGATCGTCACTGTCTATATCGTGCTCGGCGTGCTGTATGAAAGCTACATCCATCCGGTCACGATCCTATCGACGCTGCCGTCCGCCGGCATGGGCGCGTTGCTGGCACTAATGCTGTTCCGCAGCGATCTCGGTATCGTGTCGGTGATCGGCATCATCCTGCTGATCGGTATCGTGAAGAAGAACGCGATCATGATGATCGACTTTGCGCTGGAAGCGGAGCGTAAGGAAGGCTTGTCGCCACGCGAGGCGATTTATCAGGCTTGCCTGTTGCGCTTTCGTCCGATCATGATGACGACGATGGCGGCCTTGCTGGGCGCTCTGCCGCTGATGCTGGGAACCGGCGTCGGATCGGAACTGCGTCGTCCACTCGGCATTTCGATCGTCGGCGGCTTGATCGTGAGCCAGGTGTTGACGCTGTTCACGACGCCGGTCATTTATTTGGCCTTCGATCGTCTTGCCGAACGCTTCGGCCGCAAGCGGCGCGACAAGGCGGATGAGCCTCCGATCGGACCCGCCGACGTTGCCGACGACTCGGCGATGAATCCGCCGTGAGCATGCGATGAATCTGTCCGCGCCCTTCATCTCTCGCGCCGTCGCGACCACGCTGCTGACCATCGGCGTGGCGCTGGCCGGCATCGTGTCTTTCGGTCTGCTGCCGGTATCGCCGCTGCCGCAGGTCGACTTCCCCACGATTTCGGTTTCCGCGCAATTGCCGGGCGCAAGTCCTGAGACGATGGCATCGACCGTGGCCACGCCGCTAGAGCGTTCGCTCGGCCGCATCGCCGGCATTACCGAGATGACGTCCAACAGCTCGCTCGGCTCTGCCAACATCGTGCTGCAGTTCGACTTGAGTCGCGACATCGACGGTGCAGCGCGTGACGTGCAGGCGGCGATCAATGCCGCGCGCATCGATCTGCCGTCGACTCTGCGCAGCAATCCGACTTACCGCAAGGTCAATCCTGCCGACGCGCCGATCATGATCATCGCGCTGACGTCCGACACGATGACCCAGGGCCAGATGTACGACGTCGCGTCGACCGTGCTGCAGCAGAAACTGTCGCAGGTGCAGGGCATCGGTCAGGTCAGCGTCGGCGGTAGCTCGCTGCCGGCGGTGCGCGTCGAACTGAATCCTATGGCGTTGAACAAGTACGGCGTCGGGCTGGAAGATGTGCGCAACGCGCTGACAGGCACCAATGCCAACCGCCCGAAAGGCTTTGTCGAGGGCGGCGATCGCCAGTGGGAAGTCGCGACCGACGATCAGGCCAAGACCGCGGCGCAATACCGGCCGTTGATCGTCGCGTATCGCAACGGCGCACCGGTGCAGCTCTCCAGCGTGGCGGAGGTCAACGACTCGGTCGAGGATTTGCGCAATGCCGGCATGGCGAACGGCAAGCCGTCCGTGCTGTTGATCATGAATCGCCAGCCGAATGCAAACATCATCGAAACGGTGGATCGCGTGCGCGCGCTGATGCCGAATTTGAAGGCGTCGATTCCGGCGGCCATCAACATGGGCGTGGTACTGGATCAGACCACAACGATCCGCGCCTCGCTGCACGACGTGGAGAAGACGCTGGTCATCTCGATTGCGCTTGTGATCATGGTGGTGTTCATCTTCCTGCGCAACGTGCGCGCCAGCCTCATTCCGAGTGTGGCAGTACCGATCTCGCTGCTCGGTACTTTCGGCATCATGTACCTGCTCGGTTTCAGCCTGAACAATTTCTCGCTGATGGCATTGACCATCTCGACCGGCTTCGTGGTCGACGACGCAATCGTGGTGCTGGAAAACGTGATGCGCCACATCGAGAAAGGCCTGTCGCCGATGCAGGCGGCGCTGGTCGGTGCGCGCGAGGTCGGCTTCACGGTGCTGTCGATGAGTATTTCGCTGGTCGCGGTCTTTATTCCGATGCTGCTGATGGGCGGCCTGGTCGGCCGCTACTTCCACGAATTTGCAATCACGCTCTCGGCCGCGGTGCTGGTATCGCTGGTCGTGTCCTTGTCCACCACGCCGATGATGTGCGCACGGATTTTGAGAGGCGAGCGGCATCTCAAGGCCGAGGAGAAAAAGCACAACCGCTGGTACATGGCGAGCGAGCGCGTGTTCGAATGGCTGGTGCGGCACTACGAGCGCAGCCTGAACTGGGCCTTGCGGCACACGCGCATTACGCTGCTGAGCCTGCTTGCCGTGATTGGCTTCAACTTCTATCTGTATGGCGTGATTCCGAAGGGGTTTTTCCCGCAGCAGGATACCGGCCGCATCACCGGCATGATCCAGGCCGATCAGGCGACGTCGTTCCAGGCAATGCGGCCCAAGCTGAGCGCGTACATCGATATCATCCGCGCCGATCCCGCGGTTGCCAGCGTGACAGGCTTTACCGGTGGCAGCCAGCGCAATACCGGCCGCATGTTCATTTCGCTCAAGCCCCTGTCGGAACGCAAGGAGAGTGCCGACGATGTGATCAACCGCCTGCGCGGCAAGTTGGCGCGCGTGCCGGGTTCCACGCTGTATCTGCAGGCAACGCAGGACATTCGCGTCGGCGGTCGCTCCAGCAATTCGCAATACCAGTACACCCTGCAGGGCGACGATCTGAACGATCTGCGCACGTGGAGTCCGCGCGTGCTTGAAGCGCTGCGCACCTTGCCGGAAATCGTCGATGCAAACACCACTCAGCAGGACAAGGGCCTGCAGATCTCGCTCGACATCGATCGCGATACCGCATCGCGCCTGGGCGTCACGCAGCAGGCAATCGACGCCACACTGTATGACGCCTTCGGCCAGCGCCAGGCATCGGTGATCTACGCGCAGCGCAACCAATATCACGTGATCATGGAAGTGGCGCCGCAGTACTGGCAGCAGCCCGAGACGTTGAAAGACATCTACGTGAAATCGAGCAACGAGACCATGGTGCCACTCTCTGCCTTCTCGCGCTTTGCACCGACCAACACGCCGCTCGGAATCAATCACCAAGGGCAGTTTGCGGCGACCACCATCTCGTTCAACCTCGCGCCTGGCGTGGTGCTGAGCGACGCGGTGCAGGCCATCAACGACCGCGTGGCGACGCTCGGTTTGCCGAATACCGTGCACGGCAGCTTCCAGGGTACGGCCAAGGTCTTCCAGGCTTCGTTCGCCAGCCTGCCGTTCCTGATCGCGGCGTCGCTGCTGACGATCTACATCGTGCTTGGCGTGCTGTACGAGAGCTATGTGCATCCGATCACGATCCTGTCGACGCTGCCATCCGCCGGCGTCGGCGCCATTCTCGCGCTGCTGCTGTTCAACATGGATCTGTCGATCATGGGTTTCATCGGCATCATCCTGCTGATCGGCATCGTGAAAAAGAACGCGATCATGATGATCGACTTCGCACTCGTTGCGCAGCGCACCGAGCATCGCACGCCAGTCGATGCGATCCGGCAGGCCTGCCTGCTGCGCTTCCGTCCCATCATGATGACGACGGCGGCGGCGTTGCTCGGCGCACTGCCGCTTGCGCTCGGCACAGGCACCGGCTCGGAGTTGCGCCGGCCGCTCGGCATCACCATCGTCGGCGGCCTGATCGTCAGCCAGATGCTGACCTTGTATACGACGCCGGTCGTGTATCTGTACATGGACCGGCTGCGCGCATGGACCGTGCGCCGTTGGGCCCGCTTGCGCGGCCATCCGGCACCGAATGCCGCTATCGATGCGGCAAGCTGATGCAACAGCGATCGTGCATCAGCGACCGAATAATTTGTGGAGAGTGAATGAAACCGCCTAAGTGCCGCCTGAAACTGCTTGCCGCGATCGCGCCGCTCGCGCTGCTGAGCGCCTGTGCCGTCGGACCCGATTACAAGCGGCCTGACGTCGAGCAGCCTGCTGCCTTCAAGGAAGCCGCGGGCTGGAAAATGGCGCAGCCACGCGACGAGGAAATCCGCGGCAACTGGTGGGAGGCATATAACGATCCCTTGCTGAACCAGCTGCAGGAGCAGGCGAGTACGGCTAACCTGAATCTGGCGCAGGCCGAAGCCGCGTATCGCCAGGCACTGGCCGCAGTGCAGGGTGCGCGTGCGGCTTACTTCCCGACGGTCGGCGCCGAATTCGACGTCACGCGTTCCAGCAGCGCGACAGTGCGCAATAACCAGGTCACGACGAACACCAGCACCTCGGGTGCACGCACAAACCACTCGCTATCGCTGAACGCGAGCTGGGAGCCGGACTTGTGGGGACGTGTGCGCCGTTCGGTGGAAGCGAGCAGCAGCAGCGCACAGGCCAGTGCCGCCGATTTGCAAAACGTGCGACTGAGCATGCAGACGGCACTTGCGCAGGACTACTTCCAGCTGCGCGCGCTCGATTCGCAGCAACAACTGCTGGATCGTACGCTGCGGGACTATGAACGCTCGCTGAAGCTGACGCAGAATCAGTATGAGGCGGGCGTGGTCGCGCGTGCGAACGTGGTGCAGGCACAGACACAGTTGAAGAATGCGCAGACCCAGGCGCTTGACATCGGCGTGCAGCGCGCACAGCTCGAACATGCGATTGCGCTGCTGGTCGGCAAGGCGCCCGCTTCGTTCAGTATTGCGCCGTCACCGTTGAGCGCCAATGTCCCCGATATTCCGGTCGCCTTGCCCTCATCGCTGCTGGAACGACGTCCTGATATCGCTGCGGCTGAACGCCGTGTGGCTGCGGCCAACGCTGAGATCGGCGTAGCGAAGGCAGCGTATTTCCCGTCGCTCGGTCTGTCGGCAAATGGCGGCTACCAGAGCAACACCATGTCGAATCTGCTGTCGCTGCCGAATCGCTTCTGGTCGATCGGCCCGTCGCTGGCTCTGACCTTGCTCGATGGCGGAGCGCGCCGAGCGCAAACCGATCAGGCAATTGCTGCTTACGACCAGAACGTTGCGATCTACCGGCAGACGGTGCTGACTGGCTTCCAGGAAGTGGAGGATAATCTGGCAGCACTGCGCATCCTGGAACAGGAAGCGCAAACGCAGGATGAAGCAGTGCAGCTGGCGCGCCAGTCGGTGGCGATCGCGACCAATCAGTACAAGGCGGGCGTCGTGAGTTATCTCGAAGTCATTACCGCGCAGACTACCGCGCTGAACAGCGAGATCAACGCCGTCAATATTCTGAACCGGCGTCTTGCCGCCAGCGTGTTGCTGATCAAGGCGCTTGGCGGTGGCTGGCATGTGCCCGGCGCGGATGCGCCGGGCGTCGAAACGACTGACGCCACGCCGCTGGCGCTGGACGAACCCTCCGGAGGACACGATGAGCACCGATAAATCTTTCGCTCGCCGCATCGCCGCCTGCGCGGCCTTGCTCGGCATGTTGAGCGCAGCGCTGCCCGTCAGCGCCGATCCTGCCCCCTGGTTTTACTGGCGCAGCAAGCTGACCAACGAGCGCGTGTGCGCGCAATTCTCGCCCGGCAACGGCTGGGTGCAGGATGGCGGCCCGTACAAGGACGCGCGCTGCGCGAACCGCTACTGATTGTTGTCATTCTGCTGCCGGGTCCGGGCAAGCCCGTCGTCGCCGTATTAGCGTGACGACGGGCCTGTGCCGATCCATTCGCATCTATCCGCAACGGCAACTTTGCCCGTCATGCCGCTTTCACGATCAGTTCACGCACTACCGTTTCGAGACTGACTTCGCCCTTGATCGTATTCGCAGGGTTCTCGAATTCGATCCAGCCTTCGTTGAAGCCGTCCAGCATCTGTATGCGCGGCTGTGGATGCTTCATGCCTTGCGTAATGAAGAGGTCGGCCCAGATATCGCGCGGCACTATCTCCGCTTTCACCGGATGTCCTAGCACCTTGGCAAAGACAGCTGCTGCTTCGTTCGGAGAAATGCGTTGCGTGGCCTCCAGTTCGACGATGCGACGGCCTTGCCATTCCTGCTGCAGCAATTCGGCTGCAACGCGGCCGACGTCGGCGGTCGCGATCATCGGCACCGCCCGGTCAAGCGGCTGCAGAAAACTGGCGATCATGCCTTTGTCGCGCGCTTGCTGCACGTCCCAACGGAAGTTTTCCATGAACCAGGCGGGGCGCAGGAAGGTAAGCGGGATGCGCAGTTTCGACAAGGCTTGTTCCATCAGCGTATGCTGCGTGAGCAGATTCGTTTGCGTCGCCTGCGCGCCGATCGTCGATAGCGAGACGATCTTGCCCGGCTGTGCGCGTTCGATGGCCGTCGTCAATGCATCGATCACCGCGCGCACTTCCGGAAAGCCGGGGGCCGGATCGAATTCTGGAGGCGGCAGGATGAAAACGCCCTTCGCACCGTGGAATGCCGCAGTCAACGCCGCTGCGTCGTTCAAGGTGGCCAGTGCGATTTCGCAACCGAGTGCCGCCCACTCGCGTGCCTTGTCGAGATCGCGCACCACGGCGCGTACCGGTTGACGCGCCGCGAGCAGTGCACGCGCCAGTGCGCCGCCGACCTGGCCTGTGATCCCTGTGATTGCGTACATGATGTTTTCCTTTCTCAGTCAATCGTGAAAATGTGATGTCGTGCCTTTCGGCGAACGATGCCACTATCCGCTTCTCCGATTCATGCTTCAATAGCGTCAATCGCATTTCACTCATGCCAAAAAATCAGGAATAGACAATGACGATCGACAATAAGCTTTTCTCCGGCGTCTCGGTATTGTTTGCGGTGGTGGAAGCCGGCACCATCGCGCGTGCGGCCGAAGCGCTTGGCATGTCGCCTTCCGGCGTAAGCCGTGCGCTGGCGCGGCTGGAGCAGCGTGTGGGAGCCCGACTGCTGGCGCGTACCACGCGCACGCTGTCACTGACGGACGAAGGGCGGCGGTTCTACGAACAGGTCGGGCCGCATATGGCCGGCATCGAAGAAGCGGCAATCGAAGCGGCCGGATCGGCGAGCGCGGTGCGCGGACGGTTGCGCGTGAACATCGATCCCTATTTTTCTCATGCGGTGCTGGCAAAGCATCTGGCGAAATTTCTTGCGCGCTATCCCGAGTTGTCGGTGGAGCTGATCATGCGCGATGCGGTCGGCGATCTTGTTGCGGGCGGTTTCGACCTGGCGCTGCGCTTCGGCGAACCGCCGGCGGGGTCCTTTGTCGCGCGCAAACTGACCGACATGCGCGTCGTCACCGTTGCGTCGCCGGCCTACATCAAGGCCCACGGCAAACCACGGCATCCGCGCGAGATCGAAGAGCACGAATGCATCGATTTTTACGACGCGGCGCACGGCCGGCCCTATGCATGGGAAATGCATCGAAAGAAAGAGGTGTTGCGGCTGCAGGTCAAGGGGCGTCTTCTGACCTCGGATTCCGGCACCTTGCTCGGCGCATGCGAAGCGGGCTTCGGTATTGCGCAGATCATCGAAATTGGCGCCGGCGGGCAGATGCTGCGCACCGGAAGGCTGGTCGAATTGTTTCCCGAATGGTCGGACGAACGCTTTCCGCTGTATGCAATCTTTCCATCCCGCCAACACCGCGCGGCCAAGCTGCGTGCGTTCATTGAATTCGTCGGCGAAATTCTTGGTGTCGAAGTGGCCTGAACGTCGCATGGAATCAGCAGTGGCATCATCCTTGCTTTTCGGAAATGGTGGCATTTTCGCGCTGATGATT
>DATAHI010000020.1:0-1947 GCA_036263255.1 Oxalicibacterium sp.
ATCAATGCCCCGGCAATCGCAATTCCGATTCCGACGAACATCGTCCAAAATAACAGCAGTTGCGTCGAATGCGTGGCTGCGCGCAGCAGCATCGCGGCGCCCAGCAGCCACAGCGACAGCAACACGGTCTGATTGGCGCCGAGCCGCCGGCTGATGGCCGGCACGCACAGCACGAACAAGCCCATGCATACGTCGGGAATGGACGTCAGCAACGAAGCCTCGGAATAGCTCAACCCGAAGTCCTGCTGGATCTTCAGCAGCAATGGCCCAACCGAAACGATACCGGGCCGCAATGCAAAAGAAAGCACCAGCAAACAGAAAATGGCAATCGCCCGATGCTTTTCCGTACGGCTGCCGATTTGAATCTGAGCACTCATCTGGCCACCTGCGTTGTAAAGTGAAAGTTTCGTCGCAGAGGGATAGTAGTGTGCGTATGCGCGCGAGAAAACGGCAATGAATGACAAGATTCGTCGCAAAAGTGACAACCCTCCAGCGTTGGGACGAAGCCTCGATTACGCCGACTATCAAGCCGTCCCGCGCGTAATGACTGCGCTGGCCGGCGATCACCCCACGGGCAGCTACGTCGAGCCGCACAGTCATCCGCGTGGCCAGTTGCTGTATGCGACCTCTGGCCTGATGCGCGCAGCAACCGAAAAAGGCATCTGGTTGCTGCCGCCGCAACGAGGGCTGTGGATTCCGCCCAACGTGGTCCACGACCAGCGCATGCTCAGTCCGACAAGGATGCGCACGATCTACGTGGAAGCGGGGACGGCCGCGCGCCTGGGCGACAGGTGCCGCACGATCGAAGTCAGCCCGCTGTTGCGCGAACTGATTTTGTCGCTGGTGATGGAGCCGATCGAATATGCGTTGAATGCTCGCAACGGCCATATCGTGGCGCTGATCCTGCACGAGCTTGAAACCGCGCGTGCGATGGCACTCGAGATTCCCTGGCCGAAAGACCGCCGGCTGCTGATGATCTGCGAAGCGGTGCTGAATGCGCCGCACGCGCCGATGACGATCGAGCACTGGTCGCAGAGCGTTGGCGCCAGTTCGCGCACGCTGATACGCCTGTTCATCAAGGAGACGGGGCAAACCTTCCGGCAGTGGGTGCAGCAGGTGCGCCTTGCCGAGGCGTTAACCCGGCTGGAAAACGGCGCACCAGTCGCAGCCGTCGCAAACGACCTGGGCTACGCGAGCCCGAGTGCGTTCGCCGCGATGTTCCGCAAGACCCTCGGACAATCGCCGAGCGAATATCTGGCGCAGCGGCTAGAGCGCGCCGACGTTGTCTGTCAGTCTTCCGCCTTCGCGCCTTTCGCGAGCTCAAGCAGACTGTTCAATGCGCGCGTGAACGGCGCAGCGTCGCCGGTCGCCGCCTGCATGATCAGCGCACCTTGCAGCCGGGCGATCCAGTCTTCGGCGAAATGCCGTGCACGCACGGGCGACATTCCGCTTTCCTTCGCCAGCGCTTCGAGAGCCTCGCCCCAGTTTCCGAATGCCTTGCGCAGGCCTTGCTGAACCTCGCCCGCCAACGTCGAGGTGGCCAGTCCCGCCAGCACGCAGGGCGCTCGCCCGCTGTCGTAGACCCGGTCGAGAATCGCAATGATCTTGCGGATACGCGTTTTCAGCGAGCCGGGCATCTGCGCAACCTGCAGGATTTCGCTGTCGATCACTTCGTTGGCGCGGTCCAGCACGGCCTGCGCCATCTGCGCCTTGCCGTCCGGGAAATGATGGTACAGGCTTGATTTACCGAGCCCCGTTGCGCGCGAAAGCTCGGTGAGCGACGCGCCATCGAAGCCGCGCCGCTGGAACACGGCGAACAGCCGGTCGACGATCTCGTTCCTCGATCCCGTTGCATCAGACATAGCGCACCCTCATAAAGAACTGAACGTTCGGTACAGTACGGCTGATTATATCAGCTGGGTGAATAGCTGGTTGCAGTTATGTTGT
>DATAHI010000021.1:0-3415 GCA_036263255.1 Oxalicibacterium sp.
CGCCACCGTATTGCGCGACCACCGCCTGCGCGCACTTGTGCAGGTTGCGCGCTCTCGAGTAATAGCCGAGCCCGCTCCAGTGCGCCATGACGTCTTCGATCGGCGCGTCGGCGAGCGACTGCACGGTCGGAAATCGTAGAAGGAATCGCTCGTAATAAGGGATGACGGCAGCGACCTGCGTCTGCTGCAGCATGATCTCGGACAGCCACACGCGATAGGCATCGCGCGTATTTTGCCAAGGCAGCACATGACGACCATGCTGCTTTTGCCAAGCAATGACATCCTGCGCAAAAGCGGGATCGCGCAGGCTGTCATGCGACTCGCCTGCGCGTGCTTGTTTGCCTGGGGATGCTGCGGACTTCTTCTGGTTTTTCTTTTGCGGGGAAGCGGGAGCGGCGGAATCAGGTACCAGTCGTTTCATCTATGCCGCTGCTTTGTACGAATCCAGTTGTGCGGCGATCGCCGCTTTCAATTCCGTTTCGGTCCGCGTCAGCTGCGCGCGCTGCGTTTCGAGCTCGAACTGCATCTGTTCCAGCGCGAGCACCTTTTCTTCCAGGCTGTCGGTGGCAGCAAGAATCTTTTCGATCGACTTGCGGCGGCGCTTCAGCTGCAGTTTGTGCTCACCAATCTGCGCTTCCAGCGGTGCCATCACAACTTTCAGCCAGGCTTCCGCGTCGCGGTTCGCCTGCAAAAAGCATTGCTTGACGCGCGAGGCGATCGAGTCGAAGAACTTCTGCATCAGCACGACCTGCGGCGTGGTCAACACGGTCGCGGTACCGAACTGCTTGTGATACAGATGTTCGATCAGGCGAATTTCCTTCGCATACTTGTCCAGCGAGAAAGGCATCGGCGTGGCTAGCGCAAGGCCATGCTCGGTCGAGAACTTGCGATACATGACCGACATCATCTCGCTGATTTCCTCGGTTTTCTGCGAGGATGCGGCGAGGCTGTCCAACGCCTGCTGGAAGAAATTCTTGACCGCCTGACGCAACCCGGCAGTGAACTTGCTGCTCTCCATCGCATCGCGCGTGCCGCGGATGTTGTCCTTCAGCGCGCCCATGCCGAGGTGCGTAAAGACCTCATTCGACAGACGCGCGAATACCGAGCGCGTCGCCTGCAGCTTGAACAGGCTGCTGTCGAACTCGGTCTTCTCCATGTCGATGCGCTTCATCATGTGATCGAGGATATTGCGGTTCTTGCCGCGCAGGCTCTTCAGCTCGACCAATTGCTCGACCACGTTACGCAGGCGCGACGCCATCAGCGCCTGGCGCGACGCGGCCAACTCCTCGATGTCGGTCAGCAGTTGCGAACGGATGATGTCCTGCTTGCCTGGAATCAGTTCGTCCGACAGCGCGCTTTCGAGCTTCGGCAACTGGCTTTTCGCCAGCAGCGGCGCGTCGCGATTGATTTTCGCCAGCAGGCCTTTCTGTGCAGAGATCGGAAAAACCTGTTGTGTCGGCAGATCGAGCGTCTGCGCCACGCTGTCGACCTGCATCTCGATCTGCTGTGCGATCTCAGCCGGCGTGCGGAGTTCGTCCCACATGCTGTCGATCTTGTTCAGTACTGCGAGACGGCCGGCACCGCCGCCGATGTGATTGCGCCAGATGTCGATGTCGCTCTTCGTCACCCCGGTATCGGCAGCGAGAATGAACAGCACCGCATGCGCATTCGGAATCAGGTTCAGCGTCAGCTCCGGCTCCGTACCGATGGCGTTCAGTCCAGGCGTATCGACGATCACCAGCCCCTGCTGCAGCAGCGGATGCGGAAAGTTCACAATCGCGTGGCGCCATTGCGAAATCTCGACGGTACCGTCTTCATCGACCGTGAGCGCCATATCCGGATCATCCTTGTCGTACAGTCCGTAGCGCGCCGCTTCGTCGACCGGTACACGCTTGGTCAGGCTGACCTGCTTGAATGCTTCCAGCATGCCGTCACCATTCGCGACGTCGAGCGGCAGCACGGTCCACACGTGGCTCTGCGCCTTGTAATCGCTGGTCGATTGCGCTTCGGCGCGCGTTTCGATCGGCAGCAAGCGAATCGAAGGCGGAAAAGTTTCGTCGTACAGCAATTCGGTCGGGCACATCGTGGTGCGGCCGGCAGAAGTCGGCAGGATGCGCTGACCGTAGTCGGCGAAGAAGATCGCGTTAATCAGTTCGGACTTGCCGCGCGAGAATTCGGCGACGAAGGCGATCGACAGTTTGTCCTCGTTCAGGCGCGTCATCGCATGCAGCAGGCGCTGGTCGCCGGCCGCATCGGACAGATCGAGGGCGGCGATGCAATTGCGATAGCGTTCGAGCGCGCTCTTGACTTCATCGCGCCAGCCGCTGTATTCCTGGAATTTCCGCACCAGATTGCTCACATGAACCTCGTCGTCGTTGGTGTTGATCGCCGCTTGCGCCGTCGTTGCTCGTCATGCGCACACTGCAAGCAGGACACTAGCACCGGCCGTTACTTTTGACAATTTGGGCAATAGAAGGTGGAACGCTGTCCTTGCACGATTTGACGTATCGGCGTATTGCATATCCGGCAAGGCTCGCCGGTCCGGGCATACGTAAAGTAGTTCTGCTGGAAGTAGCCGGACTGCCCGTTGACGTTGATGAAATCGCGCAGGCTGCTGCCGCCCTGCTCTATGGCCGCAGCGAGAATTTCACGTATCGCAAGCGCGAGCCGCTCGTAACGAACTAGGCTGATGCGATGCGCCGGTGTTTTCGGATTGATACGCGCCTGGAACAAACTCTCGGAGGCATAGATGTTGCCGACGCCGACCACAATGTCGCCGGCCAACAACACCTGCTTGATTGCAGCGGTACGGTTACGTGTCTGCCGGTACAGCCATTCGCCATCGAAGGCTTCGCCCAGCGGTTCGACGCCGAGACCGCGCAACAGCAGATGGTTTTCGATATCACCCTCGTCCACTGCATGCCATAACACCGCGCCAAAACGCCGCGGATCGGACAGGCGCAATACCTGTTCGCCCAGCTGCAGGTCAAAGTGATCGTGCTTTTTCGGCGGCGTATCGTGCGGCAGCACGCGCAGATGGCCCGACATGCCGAGATGCACGATCAGCGTGCCGTGCTCGAACAGAATCAGCAGATACTTGCCGCGGCGAGCAGTGCCGCGCACCGTGTGTCCAGCGAGTATTTCAGGCAGCTGAGGCGGAAACGGCCAACGCAGGCCGGTATGCCGCAACACCACGCCGCTCACCATGCGGCCTTCGACGTGCGGCGCCACGCCGCGACGGGTCACTTCAACTTCAGGTAGTTCTGGCATGAGAGGAACGTATCCTTGAGGCGATGCTGATTGCGGCGCGGCTGCGCGCACTGGGTGCCGGTTGAGCGTAGAATAAAAATTCCGCCCGATTTGCTTGGACTTCTAATTGAAAAAAGCTCTCGCCATTGTAACGCTGTCGACGCTG
>DATAHI010000022.1:0-2552 GCA_036263255.1 Oxalicibacterium sp.
AGGAAGCACTGAACAATATCGCCAAGCATGCGCAGGCAACGCACGTCGACGTCGTGCTCGACGATACCGACGACGAAATCATCCTGTCCGTTCGAGACAACGGCGTTGGTATTCCACCCGGGAAATCGAACACGCTGACGCACGGCTTGCGTGGCATGCGGGAACGTGCCGGCTATCTGGGCGGCTCGGTACGCATCGAAAGTGCGCCGGGCAAAGGGACGCTGATTGTGATTGCGATTCCGAAGACGCCAGCCAATATGCAGCCGATGGAGCAGGGCAGCGAAAATACCGAAGTCGCCAACGGTTAGAAATTGAGCGCCGCGCGCGGCGGCATACGACAAAAGCGGAGGGAGAGTTCGTTTAAAGGCTGTAAATGCCGGCGCTGCTCAGGTCTTTCAGCAGCGCGAACAACTGCGGAAATTCCGAGGTCTTGTCGAAGAAGTGGCGCACGCCGTATTGCTGGCCGGCGCGGCGGAAGACTTCACTTGCGTTATTGCTGCAGATGATTTTCAGCGTGCTCGACACGCGCTCGCCTTCCGAAATCTGCCGCAGCAGACTGATCCCGTTGCCCTTCTTCAGCTGAATGTCGACGATCAATACATCGCACGGCATGGCATTCAACTGGCTCAACGCATCCCCTTCCGATTCCGATACGCCGGCCACGACGACGCCGGGAATCATCGCCAGATTTTCGATCATCAGTTCGCGAACGTCCACGGAGTCTTCCACCAGGAAGACGCGCAGCGGAGGCCGGACATCGGCCGGAAAGGTGGTCTTGCTCATTGCATCACTACGTTAAACATTGTCGCCTTCGGTAATCGGGGCGGTATGGAGAGGCATCGTCAATCAATCAGGTTTTGTTTGATGGCGTAGTAAATGATGCCGGCATTGTTTTCCATGTTCATCTTCTGCAGCACGCGCGCGCGATACGTGCTGACTGTCTTTACGCTCAGGCACAAGTCTTCCGCGATCTTCGTCACGCCATGCCCTTGGCAAAGCTTGTAGAAAATCTCGTATTCCCGCTTGGACAGCGTTTCGTGCAGCGGCTTTTCCGCATTGGTATCAAGCTCCGTGGTCAACAGCTCTGCCACGGCGTGGCTGATGTACTTGTGACCCCGCAGAATGGTCTGGATTGCATTCACCAGTTCCTCTGCCAGCGCTTCCTTCTGCACGTAGCCGCTGGCGCCGCTGCGCAGAATCTGCACCGCATAGCGGCTCTCCGGGTGCATGCTGAGGATCAGTACCGGCAGATCCGGCTTCTCGCGCTTGATCTGCTTGAGCACTTCCACGCCACTCTTGTCGGGCATGTTGATGTCGAGCAGAACAATGTCGAAGTCCTGCGAGCGCACCAACCGGATCGCTTCCTGCGCGGTTGCTGCCTCGCCTTCGATTTTCATGTCTGGCACCTGGGCAATGAAATATTGCACGCCGGCGCGCACTACTGCATGGTCGTCAACTACCAGAATTTTTACCATTTCTCGGTCTGTTCGAACGTCTAGTTGCCACCTTGTGCGGTATAGGGCCGCGTCGGGGTCATGGTCTCATGTAAAAAAAGCTTGGATTGATATTCGTTTAACCGATTGTAAAGCGTTTTCAAACTGACGCCCAAAACCTCTGCCGTCAAGGTCTTGTTGCCACCGCAATGTCCCAGCGTCGCACAGATCAGGCGCTGCTCGGCATCCGCCAGCTTGCTGCCCAGCTGCACCGTGACGCAATCACCGTCCTGATTGATTCCACTTGGCTTGACCGGTGTGACGGCAAGAGAAATGTCGAGTTCCTGATCGGCCAAGATATAGGCGCGATGAACGACGTTCTTCAATTCGCGCACATTGCCCGGCCACGAATATTCGTCCATCAAGCGGCGCGAGGTACGCGAGAAAGTCTTGCGCGTGCCTTCTTCCTTGTTCAACTGATCGAGGAAGAGGTTGGCCAGCAAACGGATATCGGCGCCGCGCTCGCGCAGTGGCGGCAAAGTCAGCGGAAAGACCGCAACACGATAGAAGAGATCGCTACGCAAAATGCCGGAAGCGACGGCTTCGGCCGGATCACGGTTGGTGGCGGCGATCACGCGCACGCGCACTTCGGTTTCCTCATCGGCGCCGATGCGGCAGAAGCGATTGGTTTCCAGCACGCGCAGCAGCTTGACTTGCATCTCCTGCGACATCTCGGTCACTTCGTCGAGGAACAGCGTGCCGCCGTCAGCACGCTCGAAGCAACCCTTGTGCGAGCGCACCGCGCCGGTGAAGCTGCCGCGTTCGTGGCCGAACAGCTCAGCCTCAATCAGGTTTGGCGAAATCGCGCCGCAATTCAGCGCGACGAAAGGATGATCTTTTTCGCGGCTCATCTGGTGCAGTGACTTGGCGACCAGTTCCTTGCCGGTGCCGCTCTCGCCGACGATCAGTACGTTGGCGCGCGTTGGCGCGACCTTGCTGATCATGCGGAACAGCTGCTGCATCGGTTCCGAGGCACCATAGAGGTCACCCAGACGGCTCAGTTGCTTTTCTTCGCGCGATGCCTGCGTGTCGGGCGTCTGCTGCAGCGCGGTTGCAGTC
>DATAHI010000023.1:0-23263 GCA_036263255.1 Oxalicibacterium sp.
CATTGATACACCCGGCCACGTTGATTTTACGATTGAAGTTGAGCGCTCTATGAGGGTGCTTGATGGGGCTTGTATGGTTTATTGTGCGGTAGGCGGTGTGCAGCCGCAATCGGAAACGGTGTGGCGTCAGGCGAACAAATATGCGGTGCCGCGCGTGGCCTTTGTCAACAAGATGGACCGCATCGGAGCGGACTTCCTGCGCGTGTATCAGCAGATCAAGGATCGCCTGAAAGGCAATCCGGTACCGATCCAGCTACCGGTTGGCGCCGAAGACCATTTTCAGGGCGTGATCGATCTCGTCAAGATGAAAGCGATCATTTGGGACGAAGCGAGCCAGGGCGTGAAATTCGAGTACGGCGAGATTCCGGCCACGCTGAAGGACCAGGCGCAGGAGTGGCACGACAAGATGGTGGAATCCGCGGCGGAAGCGGACGAAGCGCTGCTCGACAAATATCTGGGCGGCGAAACGCTGACCGAAGAGGAAATCGTCGGTGCGCTGCGTCGCCGCACCATTGCCGGTGAAATCGTGCCAATGCTGTGCGGAAGTGCCTTTAAAAACAAGGGAGTACAGGCCTTACTTGATGCAGTGATTCAATATCTGCCATCGCCTGTCGACGTGCCGGCGATCAAGGGTCATGACGAACAGGACCATGAAATCGAGCGCCACCCGGGCGATGACGAGCCGTTCTCTGCACTCGCCTTCAAGATCATGACCGATCCCTTTGTCGGCCAGCTGACCTTCTTCCGTGTGTATTCGGGCGTCGTCAATTCCGGTGACACCGTGTACAGCCCGGTCAAAGGCAAGAAGGAGCGGCTCGGCCGCATCCTGCAGATGCACGCGAACGAGCGCAAGGAAATCAAAGAAGTCTACGCAGGCGACATCGCCGCCGCGGTCGGGCTGAAGGACGTGACGACCGGCGACACGCTGTGCGACACCGAAAACGTGATCATCCTCGAACGCATGGTCTTCCCCGAACCGGTGATCTCGCAGGCGGTGGAGCCGAAGACCAAGGCCGACCAGGAAAAGATGGGCATGGCGCTCAATCGCCTGGCACAGGAAGATCCATCCTTCCGGGTGCACACCGACGAAGAGTCGGGGCAGACCATCATCTCCGGCATGGGCGAATTGCATCTGGAGATTCTGGTTGATCGCATGAAGCGCGAATTCAATGTCGAAGCGACGGTCGGCAAGCCGCAGGTCGCGTACCGCGAAACGATCGGCAAGACCGCGGCGGATGTCGAGGGCAAATTCGTCAAGCAGTCCGGCGGACGCGGCCAGTACGGCCACGCGGTAATCACGCTGGAACCGCTGGAAGCAGGAAAGGGCTACGAATTCGTCGACGAGATCAAGGGCGGCGTGATTCCGCGCGAATACATTCCGGCGGTCGACAAGGGCATCCAGGAGTCGCTGAAGAGCGGCATCCTTGCCGGTTATCCGGTGGTCGACGTGCGCGCGCGGCTGACCTTCGGTTCCTATCACGACGTGGACTCGAACGAGAACGCATTCCGCATGGCTGGCTCGATGGCCTTCAAGGACGCGATGCGCCGCGCCAACCCGGTGCTACTGGAGCCCATGATGGCCGTCGAAGTCGAGACCCCGGAGGATTTTCTGGGCAACGTGATGGGCGATCTGTCCTCGCGGCGCGGCATGGTGCAGGGCACGGACGACATCGCCGGTGGCGGCGGCAAGATCGTGCGCGCCGAAGTGCCGTTGGCCGAGATGTTCGGCTACTCGACCACCTTGCGTTCGCTGACGCAGGGCCGAGCGACGTACACGATGGAGTTCAAGCACTACGCGCCGGTGCCCAAGCACATCCTCGATCAGGTCGCGGTGAAGTAATTGCGCGCGGCCTGAACGATGGAAAAGGCCCCGGGCTGGTATGACCGGCACGTGCTGCCGTATCTGCTCGATACGGCCTGCGGCCTGGCGCCGATCGCGCGCCAGCGCGCGCTGATCGTGCCGCAGGCGCAGGGACGCGTGCTGGAAATCGGCATCGGCACCGGACTGAATCTCGCGTTCTACGACAGGAGAAAAGTCGCGCAATTGGTCGGCGTCGATCCGGCTGCGCAGATGCACGCACTTGCACAACGTCGCAGCATACGCGCGGGCATGCAGGTTGAACTGGTGACGCTCTCCGCGGAACGTCTGCCGCTGGCCTCCGCCAGCTTCGACAGCGTGGTCTGCACCTATACGCTGTGTTCGATTCCCGATCCACACGCTGCTTTGCGCGAGATGCGGCGCGTGCTGAAGCCGGGCGGCAAACTCTTCTATGCAGAACACGGGCTGGCACCGGATGCGAAGGTGGCGCGGCATCAGGCACGCATCGAACCCTGGTGGTCGAAGATCGCCGGAGGTTGCCATCTGACGCGCAACGTGCCGGAGCTTCTGAGGGAAGCCGGTTTTCACGTACGCGGTGATGCCGGCTACATCGCATGGCCGCGCTCGCTCTCGTACAACTTCTGGGGCGAGGCTACCGCACCCTGACCTAACGGGAAAAGCCTGTCAGGCTACACGCGCTTCGCTTGGCGGGTGCCCGATGATCCGTTTGAAGGCACGGCTGAAAGACGCTTCAGAATCGTAGCCGAGCCGATTGGCCACCATCGCGACGCGCATTCCTTCGTTCGCAATCCAGTGGCGCGCCTGGAACATCTTTACCCGCGCCACGTACCTGGCAGGCGTTTCGCCGACCGCCTTGGAAAACTTCTCGACGAAGCTGGAACGCGACGCGCCCATCACGTCGGCCAGTTCCGCTACCGACCATTCCCGTTCAGGCTGGTTGTGGATTGCCGCGAGCACGCGACCGATCTGGGGGCAACGCACTGCGGCAATCCAGCCGGTCGCATCGCTGCACGCGCATTCCACCCACGCACGGATGATGCTTGCGGACAGCACGTCCGCCAGACGCGCGAGGATGCCGCAGGAACCGATGCGATTGAGCGCGATCTCCCGTTCCATTGCCTCCAGCATCGCCGGCACGGTGGGGTCGCGCTGCGCGAGATCGCAGGCTCGCATCACGTCCGGCATCATCGCGAGCAGGGGATGCAAGGGATCAAGGTTGAAGCGCATGGCGCCGCAGAACAGGATGTGCTGCGGCGATGCATCTTGGGCATTCGCCGCACTTAAAGCACCGTTGCCTTCTCCATTTACCAGATACAGGTTTTCGGACACCACCTTGCGCGCCAGCGCATCGATATCCACTGTCGGCACCTCGGGCGAACTCGCCATGACATGAAAGGTGCTGCGCGGCAGCAGCAGTGCGTCGCCAGTGTTCAATCGCATCCAGTCGGTGGTCTGCGTACGCATCCAGCAACTGCCCTGAGCGACGAAATGAAAGCTGGCTTCGCGCTTGGGAGGAAAAGCAATCGCCCACGGTTCGCGCATCACGCAGCGTCCGTACTCGACGCCCTCTAAGCGCAGTCCCAAGAGAATTTGCGTCAGGGTATCGCTGGTTTCTTTCGGGGAGGTCGCAGTATCCATATGCTCTCCTGTCATCTGCTTGTTTGGACGTTTGGCAAAGATATTCGGCTTTAACGGCATGGAAAGTCCAGAATATTAGCTCTAAACTGCCGGACATTCCAACAACATCCGAGGTTTGTAATGAACGATGCCAGCTGCGTCGAGTGCTCTGCCACGCAATACGTCGCCGATTCAACCGATCTTCCCCATGCCTTGGCGGGTCAGGTCTCCGCGGCGAATTGGGCCGGCATCGCAAGTCTCGCGCTTGGGGTGTTCGGTCTCGTCACAGCCGAATTTCTGCCGGCCAGCTTGCTCACCGCGATGTCCGGCGATCTCGGCGTTTCCGACGGCGCGGCAGGGCAAGCCGTAACGGCCACCGCCATCGTCGGTGCCATTGCCGCGCCGACCATTCCCGTCCTCACCCGCAAGTTCGATCGCAAATTCGTCGTCCTCGCGCTGACCTTATTGCTGGTGCTTTCCAACGCGCTTGCAGTGAGCGCGCATAGTCTTCCGGTGTTGCTCGCATCGCGCGTGCTGTTGGGCGTGGCGCTCGGCGGTTTCTGGTCGATGGCCGCTGCGCTGGCCATGCGCTTGGTGCCGGAACAGCTTTTTGCACGCGCGATGTCGGTCATTCTGACCGGCGTCTCGGTCGCAACGGTGTGTGCGGCGCCGATTGGCGCCTACATGGGTGATTTATGGGGCTGGCGCAGTGCCTTCGTCGCCGCAGGCGTCGTCAGCGTTGCCACGCTGCTCGCACAACTTTTCGCCATTCCGGCGTTGCCGCCGAAAGACCATCCGAATCTGAAGGTGCTGTTCGAATTGCTTGGGCGGATCGACGTGCGCGTCGCCCTGATCGCCGTCTTGCTCGTAATATCCGGGCACTTCGCAGGCTTTACCTATATTCGTCCGTTGATGGAACACATCACGCATCTCTCCGTCAGCGCCATATCAGCGGTTCTGCTCGGATACGGGATCGGCGGATTCTTCGGCAACTTTGCAGGCGCCTTCATCGCTGAGCGCAGCGAGCGCCACGCCATCGTATTTGGTGGAGTGCTGATCGCTGCGCTGGCTGCCACTTTGTGGATAGCGGGCACATCGGCCGTCGTCGCTGCCATCGCGATCGCATTGTGGGGCTTCGCCTTCGGCGCTTTCCCGGTCGGCTTCCAGACGTGGATCGTACGCGCTGCACCGGATCACGCCGAAGCGGCAGGTGGCTTGATGGTGGCGGCGTTTCAGATTGCGATCGCCAGCGGTGCAATCGGTGGCGGCATCCTGGTCGATCGTATCGGTGCATTGGGCGGCCCGATCTTCGCCACGATTGCACTGACGCTCGGCACGCTGCTCACCTTGCGTTACGGTCCGCGGCCGGCGCGTGTGTGAGACGACCACACGCAATTCACTCTTTCACTCACATCGACTCGACTGTCATGCCATCAAACGATTTCATCAATCGCCGCATCGTCCTTGCCGCACATCCCCAAGGCATGCCGGCGCTTTCCGACTTCCGTCTGGAAGAAGTGCCGATTCCCAGCCCGCAGAATGGGCAGGTGCTCTTGCGCACCGAATGGCTTTCGCTCGATCCCTACATGCGCAACCTGATGGAAAAGGTCGGCCCGGGATACGCGGAACCGGTGCCGCTCGGCGCGCCCATGGTAGGCGGCACGATCAGCCGTGTGGTCGAATCGCATCATCCGCAATTCAAGGTGGGTGACCATGTCGTTGCCTACGCCGGATGGCAGGATTACGCCTTATCGGACGGGCGCGACCTGATGCTAGTCGGAGATATGGCTCAGCCTTCGCTGGCCCTGGGCGGTCTCGGCATGCCGGGCTTCACTGCCTATGTCGGCTTGCTCGATATCGGCGAACCGAAGCCTGGCGAAACGGTGGTGGTCGGCGCGGCGACCGGCGCGGTCGGTTCAGTAGTCGGGCAGATTGCAAAGCTCAAGGGCGCACGCGTGGTCGGGATTGCAGGCGGCGCCGACAAATGCCGTTACGCGGTGGAAGCACTCGGCTTTGATGTTTGCCTCGATCATCGCGATCCGCGGCTGGCGCAACAGCTCGCCGCTGCCTGTCCGAGCGGCATCGATGTGTACTTCGAAAGCGTGGGCGGTACCGTGTTCGATGCAGTGCATCCGCTGCTCAACGTGAATGCGCGTGTGCCGGTATGCGGCTTCATCGCCCACTACAACGAACGGCCGGAAAGCGGTCCGGATCGTTTGCCTGGATGGATGGCCACCGTGCTGTCCCGACGTATTCGTATGCAAGGCTTCATCATTCTGGACCACTACGCGGCGCGCTTCGATGCCTTCCGGCGCGACATGAACGCGTGGCTTGCTGCCGGCAAAATAAGGCTGCGGGAAGACATCGTCGATGGCATCGAGAATGCGCCGCAGGCTTTCATCGGGCTGTTGCAGGGGAAGAACTTCGGCAAGTTGGTGGTCCGCGTTGCCGAAGGCTGATGCCGTAACGCCGTTGACGATGTACCAAGCTAACAGACAGGGAACGACGCGGGCCTGAAAGATCTATGACGACAGGTCCGTCACATTCGAATGAGCGGAATGGTTTTGCACGTGCCGCAGCGTAACGAGTGAAATGACGAACGCGACGATCGCACAGCCCGCGATGCCGATAACCATCGGCTGCGCCGTACCGTTTGCGAAGGGGCCGATCACCGCCATCACAAGCGCACCGGTCATGAACTGCAGCGTGCCCATCAGCGCCGATGCGGTGCCCGCGATCGCGCCGTGCTCTTCCAACGCAAGTACGGCCGTCGTCGGCACCACCAGGCCAAGAAAGCCGTAGCCGATGAAGAGCATGGCGAGCATCACATCCAGCCGCGCAATGCCTGCCAGATTGACCAGCAGGAGCAGCGTCATCACCGCGGCATAGCCAGCCACCGCCCATTTGACGACGGGCACCAGGCCGAAGCGCTTGCCGAGATGACCGGTAAATTGGGACACGCCGATGAAGGATGCAGCGTTCGCCGAGAAGGCGAGGCTGTACTCGCGCGGCGTCAGCCCGTAGTGATTGATCAGTACGAAGGACGAGTTGGCGAGATAGGCGAAAAAGCTCGCAACGCCGAAGGCACCGATAAAAACGAGCCCGAGAAAGTGCAGGTCGGTGCAGAGAAAACCGTACGCCTTGATTGCGCCCATCACGCTGCTGCCGACGCGTTCCTCTGGCGGTCGTGTTTCCGGCTGTCCTGAACCAAGCAGGAAGAGCGCGAGCACGGCCGCAATGGTAACCGCCCAGAACACGCTGCGCCAGCCGGCCCATTCGATCAGGAAACTGCCGGCGAGCGGTGCGAGAATCGGCGACACGCTGAACACCAGCATCAGCAGCGACATCAGGCGCGCCGCATCGTTTCCGGTATGCAGATCGCGCACGATGGCGCGCGGGATCACCATGCCGGCTGCTGCACCCAAGCCTTGCAGGAAGCGCAGGGCGATCAGGGTATGGATGTTCGGCGCCAGTGCACAACCTACGCTGCATACGGCGAACAGCAGCAGACCGAAATACAGGGGCGGCTTGCGCCCGAACATGTCGGATATCGGACCGTACAGCAGCTGTCCGATACCCAGCGATATGAAGAAGGCCATCAGGCTCGCCTGCACGGCACCCGTCTCCGCCGCGAGGCTGACGCCGATAGACGGTAGCGCCGGCAAATACATATCGATCGCGAAAGGGCCGATGGCGGACAGGAGTCCCAGCACCAGTGCCGTTTTGAGGAAATGCGTATTCATGTGATTGCTTTCTGTGCAGCGGTCCACGGCGGCGCGGCTGCGCAACAGCGACATTGTGCCCGAATGCGGGAAGGGCGGTTACTTCAACTCGTGCAACGCCAGACCATTGAAGGAGGACCATGCCGAGAAGTCCTTCTCCAGATCAGGCGCCATCTCGACGAGCGCGGCCGGATTGCGATGGAAGCTGGTGTCGCTGCCATCCTGCACCCGGCTGCCGGCAATGCGATAGGCCGGTCCGTCAGGATTAACCTGCGGCGACTTCAGCAATAGGAGGATCGTCGTGCCACCTATCTCGCTTTGCCACAGTTCGCCACGTTCTGCGCGCACGTATTGACGCACCGTTTCTTCCCCGACAGGTCCGGCTTCGAGCGCGATGCGGATGGCCTTGCCCCGACGTGTGCCCCAGTCGAGGAAAGGCGCCGCGAAGCGAACGATTTCATCTTTGTGCGTGCGATAGTCCATCACCGTCAGACCGCTGACATGCGGTGCAATGCCCTCCAAGAGCGCCGTCCTGTTCGCCCACCAGAAAGGCACGACCATTTCCAGCGGCAGTCCTTCGCTTGCTTCATGCAAAGCAGCCACGAGTTCTACATAGCGCGCCTGCCACTGAGGCTCGGCAAGCGCATAACCGGGCAGCAGATAGGGTTCGACGTCGAATTGAACACCTGCCAGCCGTTGTTCGACCGGACCGGCGTTGTATGCGACGTAGGCGCGCATGCGCGTGAGGCTTGCAGCACGTTCCTCCGGCAATACCATGTGCGGGTCCCCCGCAACAGCCCATACCTTTATGCCACGTGCCGCAGCGGCCGAGATAAAGGCAGCCAGCGCTTCGGGTTCGGCGACCACCGCGTTTGCAATCGGCACCGATACAAACAGCACTTTTAACTGATATCGATCGGCGTACGCGAAAACGGTATCGGGTTCCTGCATCCACGTGCTGGGATTCCACACCCAGCTCGCACGCGGTGGCACCGCTGCACTGCGCGCCGACAGGCTCATGGCCTCAAGCTGCAAGGATGCGTTCTCCGCAGAGCAGACGATGGAGAAGAATTGCCAACTGTCGGCGTCGAAACGCGAAAGGGGAAGCTCGTGCCGCCAAGTCTGCGCTTGCGGAGTAGCAACAAGCTCCCCCAGCTGCACAGCCGATTCACGCGCCGCATGCGTGGCGTCAGCCACCTGCAGTGCAAAACGGCCGCTGCCGCTTCCTGACAATACAAGGTCCAGGCGGGCGGTGTTCAATTGACCGTCCTGCGCTAGAAGCACGCCGGCCGGTTTGTTGCCGGCCCGGCATTGCAGCACCAATTTTCCATCGTCGATATGTGCGTCAACACGTTCTTCCACGCCGTAGGTGCGGACGCGCATTGTCGGCAGAAGATTGGCATTTAGCGGAAGCGCCGCGAGCGCTGCGCTGAAGGGTGGTGCCGGAAGCTCGACGCTCTCGATGCGAAACCTACCTGCGTCGGTGCCGCCCGTCACGGTTAACTGCGGGGCAGCTTGTGTTGCGTCGGTGGAGGGAATGGCGTGCAGAGCTTCTACCAGCTCTGCGGAAACGTTGACACGGCGTTGCATGCAGTCGCGTGGCGGCTTTGCAGCGATGCCGATCCGCATGCGCGTGCCGTCTGGGCGCGTGACGACCGTGCTCGGCATCTCGATAGTCGCACCATGGTCCTCGCAGGCGTAAAGCCACGCTGAATATGCATTGTTCATGATGATCGTCAGCAGCCCTACAAGCAGAAAACGGATCACGCGCTTCATGATCCCGTTTCCTCCTTGCTTGCCCATCCCTTGCGCTTCATCGCACCCCATTGGCCCTTGCTGCGCATCGCCCATTTGATCAGGCCGTTCAGACGCCACCAGCTGTTGAGCTGCCGGTAGCCGAAGTTCTCGATGATCACGATGACGGCGAGCAGGGCCAGATCACGCCGGCGCGGATAGATATGAAAGGACATCTCTTCCAGCAGCATGCCCGAGGCCGACAGCAGAATACCCAGTCCGACCGCCACAAACATGAATGCCGAGAACGCGCTCCACGAAATGGCATCAGTCGCGAAGGCAACGATCATGAAGAGATAGCCGCCCAGTTCGATCAATGGGCCCAGCCATTCGAACAGCATCATGAACGGAAAAGCCAGCCATCCCGGCACACCGCCTTTGCGGCTCAGCATCAGGCCCCAATTGCTGTTCAGGCTTTCGGCCAGACCACGCTGCCAGCGTACGCGCTGATTGCGCAACGTGCGCAGATCTTCAGGCGCCTCGGTCCAGCACACGGGATCAGGCACGAACTCGATGCGATAAGGCTGGTTGCGTGCGCGCAGTATGCGGTGCATGCGAATCACCAGTTCCATGTCTTCGCCGATGGTATCGACACGGTAGCCGCCTACCGAGATCACAACGTCTTTCCTGAACAGGCCGAACGCGCCGGAAATGATGAGCATGCCATTGATGGCCGACCAACCCAGCCGGCCGAACAGGAAGGCACGCAGATATTCGACGATCTGGAAGCGCGCCAGCATGTTACGCGGCAGGCCCACATGGCTCAGAAAGCCATCACGCACTTCGCAGCCGTTGGCAATGCGTACCGTGCCGCCTGTAGCGACCATGGTGGCATCGCGGGTGAAGGGCTGTGCCACGCGCTGCAGGCTGTCGCGCTGCAGGATGGAATCCGCATCGACACCGCAGAACAGCGGAAAGCGTGATGCATTGATGCCGGCATTCAGCGAATCTGCCTTGCCGCCGTTTTCCTTGTCGATCACGCGCAGGTTCGGATAGCGTGTGGAACGATAGATCGCGCGTACCGGTGCAGTTTGCAGTTGCACGCGATAGGCTTCGGGAAAGACGCGCAGCCCGAATTCTTGCTTCAGCACTTCCAGCGTACGGTCTCGCGATCCGTCATTGATGACGATGATCTCGAATTCCGAATAGGACAGCTGCAGCATCGAACGCACGGATGCGGCAATGGTCGCTTCCTCGTTGAAGGCGGGCACCAGCACGCTGATCGGCGGTTCCAGGCCCGAATACACCTGCGGAAGCTCAGCCAGAATGCGCTCCTGTCCCTGGCGTTCCAGCGCAAACAGGGACAGCATATTCAACACGATATAGCCGCCGTTGAGCAGGATGAAATAGGTGAAGACGAACCAGGTCGCCGCTTCCGTCACGTACTGCCAGATCATTGCGCGCTCCTTTCCGCCAAGACTTGCGCCACGATGTCACGTGCGAAGCGGTCAGGGAGGGAGCGCAAGGCTTCTTCATCTATCGGCGTCAGGAAAGGCAGATCGAGCAATGCTTCGGCCGCACGATAGCGCACCCACCACTCGCGATCTTGCAACAAACTGGTCAAACGTTCTATGTCGCTGCGATCGCCGATACGGCCCAGCGCACGTGCCGCATGCAGCCGCACGCGCCAGTTTTCGTGGGCGAGCAGTGCACGCACGTCGGGAAGCAACTCGGGAGCATTGGCGATGCGTAATGCAGACAGCAGGACGTCGATAGACGGCTGCTGCAGCAATATCTTCAGCTGCGCTACCGGCAGCACAATGCGCAGCGACTCGGCCAGACGCAGCGCGCGCGGCAGATGCTGTACATCCGCCTTTTTGATCGTTTCGGATAGGATCGCCGCGCAGGCGTCCGGCGCGTCTTTGAGGATGATTGCAAGCTGCGACAGCGGCCAGTCCTCGCGCGCAATGAAATTGGAGGCAATGCTGGCGGCCAGTGTGCGGTCAATCTGCACGATTGCCCAGAATGCATAAGACGATTTCAGGCTGTCCTTGTCGGTTGCCTGACGTAGCAGCAAGGGCATCGCGCTTCCCGCACGCAGATAGCCCAGTACGAGAATGCCGAGAAACTGTTCGGCACGGTTGCCGCTTTCCAGTAGGCGCGTCGCGATCTTGTCGCAGTTCAGTCGATAGGCCAGACGGGTCAGTGCGTGGCTCGCTTCGCCGCGCAGCGACGCGTGAAAGTGCACGAGCAGCTTCATGACATCGGCTTCTTCCGAACGCGCCAACGGCGGCAATACGGCCAGCGGTTCGTTCATCATCACGGCCGTCATGATCGGACGCCATTTCTCAATCGTCGCCTTTTCACGGCGCTGCGTGCGCCGCAGATTCATGCGCAGGATGACAATGGAACTGGCCACGGCCAGCGTCAGCAGCACCGCCGCGCTGCCGGTCCACAGGGCGACGAGAACGTAAGGATCAGAAGTGGTATTGAACACCGATACTGACCCCGTCGCGCGTGTAAAGGTCGCCCTGACGGGTGTGACCGATCGAATAATTGAGCGCCCAGTTCCGATCAAACCAGTGGTGGCCTAGCAGCGTGATGGAGCTCACCGAGGTCAGCACGACGTCGGTTCCGATCGCAGCCGCTTCCTTGCCGTCCGCCAGCAGGAGCGTGATGGAGCTTTTGTCGGCGTAGTAGTAACTGCCGCGCAGCTCGAACGCATGCGCAGTGGTGCCGAACGCACGCGATGGTCGCCAGGCGGCAAGCCAGCTATAGGAAGAAAAATAATGCTCCAGCATCAGCAGGCCCTGGTTCACCCGCACGTCGTTGTAGCCGATGCTTCGACCGCCGCCATGAATCAGCCATGCCGGAGCGAACTCATATTGCAAGCTTGCACCCAGGTTGTTTTCCGCCAGCACCCGATGGGTCGGACTTGCATTGCCGTCCACCGTGGCAGTGAGCTTGTCATTGACTGGAAATGCGTACAGCGCATTGAACTGCGTGTCGGATAATCCGAAGCGTTCTGTCTCTACGGCGGACACATCGAGCACGTGGCGCGGACCGAGATCGCGCTTGATGTCGATCACGGTTTCCTTCCAGTCCGGCGTGTCGTTACTCAATTGTTCGCGAGCGGTGCTGACGCCGATCGTGGTGCGATCTTCGGGCGCTCCCTGCAACGTCTCGGCGTCCAGCTGTGTGGTGGGGCGGCGCGGCTCGCCGACATCCGCCCGGACGGCGAACGGCAGCAAGGCCAGTATGGTGAACAGAAGGCGGCTTTTCATGCCAGGAAGCGGCGCAGTCGCGCCAGCAATTCATTGGGCTGGAAGGGCTTGACCACGAAATCGTTCGCGCCCGCGTCCAGCGCACGCACGATATCCTGTTCCATGGTCTTTGCGGTCAGCATGATGACCGGCACCTTCTGCCAGCCTTCGCGTTCGCGAATCAGCTTCACGAGCTCGAAGCCGTCGACGTAGGGCAGCATGACATCGAGCAGCACCAGGCTCGGCGGCTCGCTGCGCTGATCTATTGCCTGTTGCGCAGCCCGGCCGTCCGTCGCGGTTTCGACGCGATAGCCTTGGCGTTCGAGCATGAATTTGAGCAGATGCGAAATGTGTTCATCATCTTCGATGATCAATACGGTTGTGGTCTGTTCTGACGTCATGTAAATCGGTTGTCGACGATCGTTCTGAGATGATGCATCATCGCGTCAAAATTTGTTGAATGCAACATAGACATGCACGGGAATCTGTCGTTCCCAATGTCGTTCCATACGGGCATGCCATATGCTACTCTGCGCTGATCTTCGGGAAGGAGCGTCTTCGTTCGCGACATGGGAATACGAGATTATTTTTACAAGCGCGGCGTCGGCTGGTATCTGGCGCTGGCATTTTCTCTGCTCTCCATCCTGCTGACGCTGATCCTGTCGGAAGTCATTTCTTCCGTCGTGGCCGAACGCATCAGGACGACCATCGGCAATAGTCTGTCGCAGCTTGCATTGGAAACCTCGGACAAGCTCGACCGCAGCATGTACGAGCGCTATCGCGAAGTGCGGTTGATCTCGCAATCGCCGGAGCTGATTTCGCCTAAGGTGGACAAGGCGCAAAAGCGGCGCACACTGAACAGGCTGCAGGACACCTATCCCTACTATGCATGGATGGGCATCGCGGATTTGCACGGCAAGGTTACCGTAGCGACTAAGGGCACGCTGGAAGGTATCGACGTCAACAAACGGCCTTGGTATCAGAATGCGAGCAAAGGCAATCCATATCTCGGCGATGTGCACGACGCTGTGCTGCTGGCTGCGCTGGTGCCTAAGCTTGGTAGCGACCCGCCGCGATTTGTCGATATTGCCTTTCCCTATTTTGACGATCGTGGCATCGCAGGAGTGATCGCGACCCATATGTCGTGGGAATGGGCAAAAGATATCGAGCAATCCATCTTTCAACCAATCAAGCTTAGCCGGAACGTACAGGCGCTGATTCTGGCGGAGGATGGCAAGGTTTTGCTGGGTCCGCAGGAACTGCTTGGGAAAACGCTGAATCTGGGCAGCGTCCGTCAGGCAAGGAAGGAAGCTTCCGGGTACATGGTGGAGAAGTGGCCCGACGGCAAATCCTATCTCGTCGGATATACGGAAAGCCGCGGCTATGCGGATTACCCAGGCCTGGGTTGGATCATCCTGGTTCGGCAAGGCGCTGAAGAAGCCTTCACGCCGGTCAAGACGCTGCAACAGCAAGTGCTGTGGACCGGCGTCGCGCTCGCCATCATTTTCTCGATGCTCGGATATCTCGCCTCCAGAAAAATTTCCGGCCCTCTGCGCGCTCTGGCGCAAGCGGCGTGGCGGATCCGCGAAGGCGACACCGCCACGCTGCCGGCTACCCGGAGTTTCGTCGAATTGCGCGCGCTGGCCGGCTCCATCAATGCGTTGGTGAAGAATCTGCTGGAAAAGGAAAGCGCACTGCGCGAACTCAATCTCTCGCTCGAGAATCGCGTCACGCAGCGAACAAAGGAACTGCAACGGGCGTTGGAAAACGTGCAGGCGAGCGAGCGGCGCAGTCAAACCATCATCGAGGCCGCGCAGGACGCCTATGTGGAGCTCGATCTTCACGGTAGGGTGACCGGCTGGAACTCACGCGCGGAAGCGATGTTCGGCTGGGATAAGCATGAAGCGCTCGGCCGCAGGCTATCCGAGCTCGTCATCCCGCACCGCTTTCAGGCCAGTTTCCAGAAGGCGTTGAATCGCTTCGATGAAACCGGCGAGGCTGATTTTCTCGATCGTCGGGAAGAGCGTATCGTCGTCAATCGCGATGGCGTGGAATTTCCGGTTGAAATGTCGGTCGGTATCGTGGTGTGGGAAAACAGCTGGTTCTTCACCGCCTTCCTGCACGACATCTCGGAGCGCAAGGAAATTGCGCGCATGAAGGATGAATTCATTTCCACCATGTCGCACGAACTGCGCACGCCGTTGACGTCGATTCGCGCTTCGCTGGCGATGCTGGCCGACGGCATGGCGGGCGAATTCGAGCCGGACGTGAAGGAACTGCTCGGTATCGCCTATCAGAATTGCGAACGGCTGGTGCGCCTGATCAACGACGTGCTCGATATCGAAAAGATCGAATCCGGCAATTTGTCCTACGCGATGAAGCGGCAAGCAGTGCTACCGCTGGTGCAGCAGGCAATCCACGCCACGCAAGGCTATGCAGCGCAATGCAAGGTGACGCTGATTCTGCAGGATGAGGCAACCGACGCACAAATCAATGTGGACGGCGACCGCATGGTGCAGGTGCTGGTCAATTTGCTGTCAAACGCCATCAAGTTTTCGCCTGACGGCGAAACGGTGACGATTCGCGTCGACCGCATCGATACCTGGTTGCGCATCAGCATCATCGATCATGGCCCGGGAATTCCGGCCGCCTTCCGCAATCGCATTTTCCAGAAATTCGCGCAGGCGGATTCCACGGATTCGCGGCAAAAGGGCGGCAGCGGTCTGGGACTGAACATTTGCAAAAGCATCGTCGAAGGCCACGGCGGCCGCATCAGCTACGACAGCGAAGAAGGGCAGGGCACACAGTTCAATGTGCTGCTGCCGCAACCATGACTGGCCTTTTGGCCCACATCGACAGGTCGGAATCCTCTAGCGTAACGCTTGATCCAAGCTTATCAGCAGCGCCGCAGCTCTAATGTCTAGCTAAGGAATGAATGCAATGCTTGGCCAATGGACAGACAAACCACATTGCAGGCGACGAACTTTTCTCCCAGTACCGCCCTGAGCAAAGTCCCCGAAGTAACCCTCTTGTTCTGGCTGATCAAGATCGCTGCCACAACACTGGGCGAAACCGGAGGCGATGCAGTTTCCATGTCGATGCATCTCGGCTATTTGCTCGGCACGGCAATTTTCGGCGTCATTTTCCTGATTGCCGTCTCTGCACAGATCAGGACGCGCCAGTTTCGTCCGGCCCTGTACTGGTTCACCGTCATTGCGACGACGACCGCAGGGACGACGCTTGCCGATTTCGCCGATCGCTCGCTTGGTATCGGTTACCTAGGCGGCTCGCTATTGCTGGCCATGTTGCTGATGCTCTCGCTTGGCATCTGGTACAAGACGACGGGCTCTGTTTCAGTCGAGCACGTCTCTTCTCCGCGGGCTGAGCTGTTTTACTGGATCACCATCATGTTTTCGCAAACGCTCGGCACGGCACTTGGAGACTGGGTCGCGGACACCGCCGGACTCGGTTATAGCGGCGCCGCGGGAATTTTTGGCGGCTTGCTGCTATTGATTGCTGCCGCGTATTTCCTCACCCGGCTTTCGCGCACCGCGTTGTTCTGGGCGGCATTCATTCTGACGCGTCCATTGGGTGCGGTAGTCGGCGATTTTCTCGACAAGCCGGTGGATGCGGGAGGGCTGGCATTGAGCCGTTACATGGCATCGATCGCGCTCATCGCGTTCATTGCCATCTGCATTCTGTTTTTTCGCGAACGCCCGGCGGGCATGCAACGCTGAGCGCCCTCAAATCCGAGAGGGGAAAACGCAGGGTCACGCGCAGTCCTTTCACCTCGCCTTGCTCCTGCACATTTTCCAGCGCGATGCTGCCGCGCATGCGCTCGACGATCGCTTGCACAATTGCCAGGCCGAGGCCGGAGCCCAGTTGAGTTGATCCAAGCACGCGATAGAAGGGATCGAATACGCGCGCCTGATCTTCTTCCGGAATACCGGGGCCGCTGTCCTGGATGCATATGATGAGGCCATTCTGATCCTGCTGCGCATGGCACGCGATCTTGCCACCCGATGGCGTGTAATGGATGGCATTGCCGATCAGGTTCTTCAACAGCGTTACGCCGTCGATTTCGTGGCCGCGAAAGCGTGCGTGAGACTCCACGTCTACCGCGATGTCGAGATTGCGCGCCTCGGCAATCGGCATCAGGTCTTCCAGCGTCTTGCGAAACAGTTCCGACACGGCGATGTCCACCGTCGGCAAGACGGTACTGGCCTGCGAACGCGCCAGCGAGAGCAGTTGCTCGAGCAAAAGCCGGGAGCGGGTGAGGCCACGTTGCAGCGCTGCCAGCCGTGACTCCGCAGCGGGCGGCAAGGGCACCGTCGCGAGATTTTCCGCCTGCAGCGAAAGCGCAGTCAGAGGAGAACGCAGCTCATGTGCGGCATCCGCCACAAAACGACGTTGATCGTCGATCGATTTTTCCACGCGGCGCAGCAGCCGATTGATCGAGGTGGTGAACGGCCTGATTTCTCTCGGCACATGACGATCATCCAGTGCGCGCATATCGTTCTCGTGACGGCTGTCCAGTTCGCTTGCCAGCCGGTTGACCGGCTTGAGCATCTGATGAATCAGGAAATTGATCAGCACGATCAGCAGCGGAATCAGGATGATCGAAGGAAGCAGTGTGCCGATCGCGCTATCGCGTGCGATATCGTCGCGCACATCGAGCCGCTGTCCCACCACCAGACGATTGCCGTCGGGCAGCGTGCGTACGAACAATCGCCATTTGAAACGCGTTGCCTGAAAGGTCTGCAAGCCTTCCGGAATGCCGACCGGCAGCAGAATGCGTTCGTGATGCTTGGCGAGGATTTCTACCGGCGTGGCATCCAGCACCTGGACGAAAATCTGCGATTCGGAATCGCGGCTTTTTTCCTTGTTCTGCACGATGACGGTATCGCCCGGCAGATTCTGGTGTTCCATCAGGCCGGCCACCTGGCGCAGGCCGTCGTCCTGAAATTCATCCGCCTCACCGTATACCGCTTTGAACGACAATGCGCCGCCGCAGATGGCGACCAGCAGAATCGTCAGCGACAGCCACAGCGACAGCTGGCCTTGCAGCGAGCCTTTCAATTTCCCTTGGAAACCATCCATCCCAATCCTCTGACGTTGGTGATGACCTTGTTGCCGAGCTTTTTGCGGATCGAGTGGATCAGGTATTCCACCACATTGCTTTCGATTTCCTCATTCCAGCCATAGATGCGGTCTTCCAGTTCCTGCCTGGACAGGATCGCGCCGGGACGCAACAGCAGCGACTGCAGCAGGCTGAATTCCCGCGCGGACAGCCGGCACATCTGGCCCTCGAAACTTGCTTCGCGCGTGACGGGGTTCAACACGATCTGGCCGTTACCCAGCACCGGATCGCCCGAGCCTGCCTTGCGGCGAATGACCGCCCGCATGCGGGCGAGCAGTTCTGCCATATCGAACGGCTTGATCAGATAATCGTCGGCGCCTTCATCCAGGCCTCGTATGCGGTCTTCCACCGAATCCTGCGCGGTCAGGATGATGACAGGAATGCCGATCTTCTTCGTGCGCAGATGGCGCAGTATCTCGAAGCCGCTCATTTGCGGCAAGCCGAGATCCAGCAGTACAACGTCGTAGTGCTCGCTGGCCAGAGGAATGAGAGCCGCCTTGCCGTCGTGCACGGTATCCACGGCATAGGCGGAATCGCGTAAGGCTTGCGCCACCGCGTCGGCGATCATTCGGTCGTCTTCGATCAACAGCACGCGCATGATGGGTTTACGAGTCAGAAAAGTATGGCAAAGAGTACGCGACTATCCGGCACAGAACGCCGCGCCGTCCGGCGTTTCGCGCAATGCCGCATGCCAGCCAACGATATTGATATTGTACTGATTGCGCATTTCGGCGAAAGCGGCGCTGCACAGGAACAGGTATTCGCGCAGGCGAAACGCGTTACCCGCCGCAAAGACAGAGCTCGCGGGATGGCACATCGCCAATGCGCCCTGTGCCGGCATGGCCTGCAGCCAGCCACGCCACAGCGCGTGCAGATCGACCTCGTGCTGCAAGGGATAGACGCCAAGGAAGTCGGTATTGCGCGCGCAGTGCAGCTTGCCGGCGCGCGCTGCCAGCCCGTTTGCACCGAGCATGCCGATCACTGAGGCTTTCGCTCCGCGCCAACGCCGCGGCCGCGTATCGCGCAGAAAGGGACGTTCTTGTACCGGCCATCGGGAAAGCACCTGCATCAGCGCATCGCGTACGACAGGAAATTGATGCACGTGCTCGTGACCATCAATGAATACCGGCATGCGGCCGGCCACTTCGGAGAAGCGCTGCAGCTGTTCGTCAATGATG
Source organism: Oxalicibacterium sp. (assembly GCA_036263255.1). Lineage (GTDB taxonomy): Bacteria > Pseudomonadota > Gammaproteobacteria > Burkholderiales > Burkholderiaceae_D > Oxalicibacterium. Next base: position 18,495 of record DATAHI010000023.1, read on the forward strand.
TCGCGCAGCTTCTGCCTGTCCAGCCAGCCGGTATAAGCACGCGCGAGCAGGGCGCCGACGCTTCCGGGCAGGCCGTGGCGTGATGCAGCCGCGGCGCTGGTCAGATCGAAATGCAGGCCGAGATCGACGCCGCCACGTTGCAAAGCAAGCAGAGTACCAGCATCCGGCTGTTCCAGCACCATGACGCTGGCGGAACTAACGATGCCGCTTTCTGCAAGGTGCAGTACGGCCTCGTCCACCGCCGGATGCATACCGACATCATCGGCGTTAAGGATGAAGCGCTTTTGCATGTTCATGCTGCAAAGGCCCAGGTCTTGCCCAGGCCATAACTGATCAAGGCGACCACAACCGCGACACCGGCCATTACCGCGAGATACCAGAACTGTGGAAATGCGTGCAGCGCCAGCAGCGTCAGGCCTTGATTGAGAAAGAAGGCGGCGAGCGAGACCTGCAACCAGCGCCAGCGGCTGTGCGCCACACGGCGCGATGAAGGAAAGCTGAAACGGCTGTGCCCCGCATGGCTGACACAAAACGCGCACAGAAAAGCGGGCACATTCGCCAGCCCAGGTGTCACGCCGACCAAGCTGACCAGCACAAACGCCGTGCCCAGATGCACAAGCGCTGCGGTGCAGCCCACCGCAATGAAGAAAAACGGCTTGGATGCGGCCATTACAGGGCCACTTGCTGCCGGGATTCCGGCACGGCAAGCGAGCTGTGGTCGGAGGTCCAGTCGACGATGTACAAGGGACGCTGCTTGGTTTCTTCGAACACGCGGCCCATGTATTCCGCCATCACGCCGAGGCAAATCAGCTGGATGCCGGACAACAGCATGATGCCCGACGCCAGCGTCGCCCAGCCGGAAACGGGATTACCGACCAGCAGCGTCTCGATCAGGATATAGACGCCGTAGGCCAGCGCGCCCAGCGAAATCAGCACACCGATCCCCGAGACCATGCGCAGCGGTTTCATCGAAAACGACGTGATGCCCAGCGAAGCCAGATCCATCAGTTGCCGCAGACGGAACTTGCTGGCGCCGGCCGTGCGCGGATCGGCGTCGAATTCCTCGATCGCGGTACGAAAACCGATCCATGCATACAGGCCCTTCATGAAGCGGGTGCGCTCGGGCAGCTGCAGCAGCGCCTGCACCACACGCCGGTCCATCAGCCGAAAGTCGCCGGCGCTCGGCGGTATCGTGAAGCGCTCACCGCTTTGCAGGAAACGGTAGAACAGCTTTTTGCACAACACCATGAATTGGCCTTCTTCACGCGCCCGCTGTACACCGACCACCATGTCATAGCCTTGGCGCCACTGCGAGAGCATGCGCGCGATTGTCGCCGGCGGGTGCTGGCCGTCACCGTCCATGCAGATTACGGCATCGCCGCGCGCTGCACGCAGGCCGGCGGTAAGCGCTGCTTCCTTGCCGAAATTGCGCGACAAGCGTACCAGCTGCACATTGGGCCGCGGCTGCTGCATTTCAAATTCGCGCAGGGTCTGGGCAAGATGATCGCTGCCGCCGTCGTCCACCACCACGATTTCCCATTCGACCTCCTCTTGCACGAGCACCTGCGCAATGCGGGGCAGCAGGGCGGACAAGGATTCTGCCTCGTTGAGAACCGGCAGCACGACGGATACCGAGCGCGCACGAGGCTTCTGCAGGAAAGCATGTCGCAGGTCCATTACTTCTCCTCCACCAGGCTATGGCGCGTGCCCTCGAACAGCAGTTGCGAGGTCGCCGGCTGGCTCTTCAAGTCCTTGTTTGCGACAACGACAAACCGCGGCATTCCTGTCTCTGCCTCCTGGCCGGAAGGCACATAGCGCACATGGTCCGGCGCGTAGAAGTGCGGCGAATATACAGGGGGAACGTGGTATTCGAGCACAGCGTCAGCCGGTGCCACGTGGTGAAAGGCCGCCACCAGATCACGGTCGGAATTGCCTTTTACGTTGCGCGCAATGGTCGGTTCTGCCGCAAGAGCCGCCAGTGACAGGACCATCAGACCGTAGCTCGCAATACGCAGCCGTTGCTCCGACAGGCGTTCCAGCCAGCGCGCTACCAGCACTGAGAATGGCACCACTGCCGTCAGGCCATAGGTCCAGATGATGTTGTGGGCGAAGGTGAAGAACACCAGCGGCGCCAGCGTTGCGCCCCATAGAAAGCGTTCAAGCGAGGACACCGAGCGCACGCGTGCGACGAAGCGCATGAAGCTCGTCACGAATACGCCGGTCCATGGAAACATGGCCGCAATCCAGAAGATCCAGATCGTGCCGAGCGGCTGGCTATGCGCGATGCCGTAACGGTCGCCTTTCCATCCCGGAATCAGGAAGCGCGAAAAATGTTCGCCGACGATGAAGTAATTCAGAAAGCCCGGATACGCATGTTCGGCCGCCGCATACCATGGCACAAAGATGCAGGCGGCAATGCCGACGCCGCCCCAGTTGAACAAGCGCAGGAATATCTGCAGCGGGCGGCCTTCCAGCAAGGCGTAGGCAATCAGGGGCAGACCGATCAGCGCCCAGTCCGCGAGGCCTTTCGATAAGGCTCCTACACCGACCAGCGCCCAGAACGCGAGTTGCCAGCGACGCCGTTGTGCCGGTTCTGCGTCGATCGCGCGCCAGGCGGTATACAACGCGGCAATGACGATGCTCATCTGTACCGCATCGGTCATGACCGCACCGGCGCTGACGAAGAATAGCGGGCAACTCATCAACACCGGAAGCACCAGCCAGCGGCGCCGGATCTGCAGGGCCGAGGCAAACGCCATGGCGATCAGCATCGTCGCCAGCGATGCGAGCAGCGACGGCAAGCGTGCCGCAAACTCGTTCACACCAAACACAGCCATGGATGCGGCGGCAACCCAGGTCGACAAAGGCGGTTTCGCAAAGAACGGCGTCTGCGGATCGATATGCGGCATCAACCAGAAGCCATGCGTGACGGTCAATTGCGCAATCTCGCCATAACGCGCCTCCGTCGTATCGGCCAGCGGCAAGGTCCACATCAGGACGACACGATAAACAAGCAGCAAGACCACGACTGCAATCAGCAGGCGCACCGCGTGACGGACGGCAGCAGCCTCATGGCGTCCGGTGGTTGCCTCGGCAGTGAAGGTGGAAGCGGGAAGATCCGAGATATTCATTGGGAGCGACTCAGGAAAAAAGAAGATCAGCGCGATGCGGCATTCGGCAGTCGGAGCAGGCCGAGCAGGCAGCACCATGCCGCCGCCAGCGCCCATCCGGCAAGGATGTCGGTCGGATAATGCAGCCCGAGATACAGACGGCAGAGCGCGACTAACGCTATCCACGGCAAGCCGAGCGCAAGTATCGTTGTGCGTTTTGCCGCTGGCGCGAGCAAGAGCAGCGCAACGACGAAGGCCATCGATTGCGTCGCATGCCCGCTCGGGAAACTGAAGCTCGCGTGTTTGGTGGCGAGCGCCCAAAGTTCAGGGCGATGCCGTTCCATCAGTTTCTTTGCGATGCCGCACAGAATGGATGCGCCGGCCGTCGAACCGAACCAGAACAGCGCCGAAGTCCAGCGTCGCTGCCAGCATAGGTATGCCAGCATGAGCACGCTGAAAACAGTGACGAGCACACAGACAGCGTTGGCGAAGTGTACGAACCTGGCCGGTTCGAACGCGTGAATATGGAGAAGCAGCGCGGAATCGAATGCCAGACTGCGGCCGGACAGGACGGTGACCGCCAACCAATACAGCAAGCCGGCGGAGAAAGAAAATGCAAGCAGCAAGCCAATGCCGTTTGTCGGAATCCGGTGCGATGCAGGAGCGCGATAAGGCGTGCCGAACGTCTGGTCTTCCAGCGTTTCTCTGAACGAATCTGTCATGTGACTGCGCCCCCTGTCGAAGAATGGGCGCAGCTTAGGAGCGCAGACTTAGGTCTTGCTTAGGTCTTGCTTGAGCGGTGCGCCAGCCTGGCGCGTCGAGAGAGGGAAGGAGTCAGGCTGCCGCAACTTCGCCGTCGGGCGCTGCCAGCGGCCATGGCAGGCGCTTGTTTGCCATCACCATCCGGAAGAATGCGTCGCCTTCGACCGGCTCACTGAAGTAATACCCCTGGATTTCGTCGCATTGCTGTTCAGCGAGATAGGCGAGCTGCTCGGGGTTCTCCACGCCCTCTGCGACCACTTTCAGTTGCAGGTTATGCGCGAGGCCGATGATGGACGCGACAATCTGTTTGTCGTCATGATCGCCGACAATGTCGCGCACGAAGGACCGATCGATTTTCAACGCACTGATCGGGAAACGCTTCAGATAGGCAAGGCTGGAATAGCCGGTGCCGAAATCGTCGATCGACACTTTCACACCGAGGGCGCGCAGCTCGCGCAAAATCAGGATGGCTTCCTCGACTTCGTCCATCACCATACTCTCGGTGAGTTCGAGTTCCAGACAATCGGCCGGCAGATCGGTTTCGGCCAGGATCGCCGCGATCGTCTTGACGAAATCCGGTTCGCTAAACTGCCGGGTCGACACGTTGACAGCCACCACCATCGGGCCAAACCCCAGACGGCGCCATGCAGCATGCTGCGCGCACGCATTGCGCAGCACCCAGGAGCCGAGCGGCACGATCAGACCTGTCTCTTCCGCCAAACCGATGAACTGCGCCGGCTGCACCATGCCCTTGCCCGGATGCTGCCAGCGCAGCAAGGCTTCGACGCCAACGATATTGCCAGTTTTCAGATCGACACGCGGCTGATAGTGCAGCACGAATTCTTCATTCTGCAATGCCTGGCGCAAATCGACTTCGAGCGCGAGACGTTCGTGATT
>DATAHI010000024.1:0-2795 GCA_036263255.1 Oxalicibacterium sp.
GTCGCCAGCATCGCGCTATGCGTGTTGATGGTGTCCTCGGCGGCCTTCACCCGCGTCATTACGCCGACCGAGCGGCTGTCCGAGCAGCGGCCGACGCTCAATCTCGAGACGTTGGTGCCGACCAAGCTGAACGGATGGGAAGAAGACAAAACGCTCAGCAACGCGGTGGTGAATCCACAAACCGAGGAAGCGCTGAAAAAAATCTATGCGCAAACCTTGTCGCGCACCTATGTGAACCAGAATGGCGATCGCGTGATGTTGTCGATCGCCTATGGCAGCGACCAGGGCGGCGAGTCGACCCAGGCGCATCGTCCCGAGATCTGCTACACCGCGCAGGGCTTCGGCCTGCGTGAAAACCATGTCGGCGTGCTGAAGACGACGTATGGCGACGTTCCCGTGCGGCGCTTGGTGGCAGTAAATGGCTTGCGCAATGAACCGATCACCTACTGGGTAACGGTCGGCGACAAGGCGACCTTGCCGGGGTTCCGACGCAAGCTGGCGCAACTGGCCTATGGCCTGAACGGCACCATCCCCGACGGTCTGATCTTCCGCGTATCGACGATCCAGAAGGATGCGGGCGATGCGTATCGCGTGCAGGACCAGTTCGTGAATGCCTTGTTCGATGCGCTCACCCCGGCACAACGCATACGCTTGGCCGGAGAAATCGACCCTCCCGCATCAGCAGCCTCCTGATCCATTAAGAGAAGCGACGTTCAAGTTGACCAGTTTTTAGAGAGGAAAAATTTAGTCATGGCTTATTCCGCTTTCGTCGGCGCACCCCGCGCGATACAGGATGATCGGGCGCTGCGCTTCCTGACATTCTGGATACTGATGGGCGCGGCGCTATACCAGCTCGGACTTTGCTTCGTGCATACGCACCTGTTTCCGATGCGGACTTCCATCGTGGCGCTGACGGAATTCATCCTGTATGCGGGCTGCCTCTTCATCGTCGCACGTCGTGTGCAGATCGAATTCATTGCTGTACTGGCATTGATCGCTTCCTACCTGTTTCTAATGGCGCTGGTGCGTAACGCGCTCGACTTCAAGGGCTTCCGCGACATTCTGATCATCGTGCTGTTCTACTGGCTAGGCCGCACGATGGGCAGCATCGAAATGGGCGATCGCATCCTGAAGATCATCATCGTGCTGGTGCTTCTGTTCGGCTTCTTTGAACTGTTTTTCCTCAATCAGTACTCGCGCGTGTTCAACGTGTTTTCGTATTACGTGAACCAAGGCGGCCTTGCGGGTGCGACGAACTGGGCCGGCAGTTCGCTCGCACTGAACGGCATGCGGCCCGAGGGCATCGGGCGCACGATTCTGCCAAGCCTGCTGGGCAACCACCGCGTGTCGTCGATCTTCTTGGAGCCGGTGTCACTCGGGAATTTTTCCGTGATCATCGCTGCCTGGGGTTTGGCCAAGCCTCGTGAGCAATGGCGCCAGATGCTGTTCTATCTGGTGATGGCGGGCATCATGATCACGCTGGCCGATTCGCGCTACGGCATGCTGACGGTCGCTTGCCTGGTCATCATGCGTATCATTTTCGCTGGGCGCATGCATGTGCTGGCGATCGTACTGCCGGGCGTCTGCGTGGCGATGCTGCTGGGCATTGCGACCTTCGTCAACGGCGACCATGCGGACAATATGCTCGGCCGCCTGTACCTGACGGGCGCGACGCTAATGCATTTCGGTCCCAAGGAAATCTTCGGGCTGAACGGTTACAACTTCAATTTCGGCGACATGGGATACGCGGTGGTGCTGACGCGCTTCGGTCTGCTGTTCTTTGCTGCCTTCTGGATCGGCTTCTGGTTGATCCGCATGCAGGACGAGCGCGGTGAACGTTTCCGTTCCTATGTCGCGCTGTATGCCTCGCTCATTCTCGCCATCAGCGGCACTTCGCTATTCGCGCTGAAGACCGCCGGTATTTTGTGGTTCCTGGTCGGTTGCTGTGCGGTGCACCAGCGGCAGCGCGTGCAGGCGGAAACGCCAGCCTCTGCTGCACCATCGCGCCGTGCGACGCTGGCGCGTCCCGCCCGAGACAGGAAGGTCGGTTATGCCCATTAAGGTTGCACATGTGGTGCGTCAGTACTATCCGTCGGTCGGCGGCATGGAAGAAGTCGTGCAAAACATTGCAAGGCACCAGCGCGACTATCACGGCCATGTGCCGACCATCTTCACCCTGAACCGGTTGTTCCGCAATTCCTCCGAGACGCTGCCATCGGAAGACGAGGCCGACGGCATCCGTATAGTACGTCTACCTTACCGTGGATCGAGCCGTTATCCGCTGGCGCCGCAGGTTCTGCGCGAAGTACGCGACGCCGACGTGATTCACGTGCACGGTGTCGACTTCTTTTACGACTACCTGGCGCTGACCAAGGTCGTGCATCGACGCCCATTGGTGGCCTCAACGCACGGCGGCTTCTTCCATACGCAATTCGCTTCGCGACTGAAGACGATCTACTTCAACACGGTCACGCGTGCGAGTTCAGCGGCGTACGATCGCATCGTGGGCACCAGCGAAAACGACGGGGTGATGTTTCGCGACATCGTTCGCCCACCTAAGCTTTCGGTGATCGAAAACGGCGTAAATGTCCAAAAATTTGCTGGGCGCGGTGCGGCGCGGCTGGCGCCTGTGATGATTTATTTCGGGCGCTGGTCCGTCAACAAGGGCCTGATCGAGACGCTAGCGCTGTTTCGCGAGCTGGTTGCCCGTCATCCCGAATGGCGGCTGATCATTGCCGGCCGCGAATACGACCATACCGTCGCCGAATTGAACGCGTTGATCGAGCAGCATGGCT
>DATAHI010000025.1:0-6459 GCA_036263255.1 Oxalicibacterium sp.
TGTTCGCACATTGCGAACCGTTGTCTGCAGAGCAGGTAAGCGTATGGCTAGAGAAGCGCACTTCTGCCGTGCCAGCGGGCGTAGCGAACGTACAGGCTGATACGGACGAGGCGCAATTCCACGCCGCGATTGCACGTATTCGCGACTACATTGCATCCGGCGACACTTACCAGGTCAATTACACCTATCGCCTGCATTTCGATGCGTACGGGTCCCCGTTCACGCTGTATCAGCGCCTGCGAGAACGGCAACCGGTGCCCTATGGCGCGCTGATCGGCCTGCCAGGAGGGCGTTCGGTGCTGTCCTTGTCGCCCGAGCTGTTCGTGCGTCATCGGCAGGGTGAATTGACCGTGCGGCCGATGAAAGGTACGGCGCCGGCGGACGGTACAGAGCGCGATGTGCATACCGCCGAGGGCCTTGCCGCTGATGCAAAGAATCGCGCCGAAAATCTGATGATCGTTGATCTGCTGCGTAACGATCTCGGGCGCATCGCCGAAATCGGCTCGGTGCATGTGGACAGGCTGTTCGACGTGCAGCGCTACGGCGGCGTGCTGCAGATGACATCGACCGTTACGGCGCAATTGCGTAAAGATGCTTCGCTGTTGGACATCTTCGAGGCGCTTTATCCCTGCGGATCCATCACCGGTGCGCCGAAACGGCGCACGATGCAGATCGTCCGCGAACTGGAAGCGTCGTCGCGCGGGCTCTACACCGGTGCGATCGGCTGGTTCGATCCGCCTTCATCGGCGACGGCAATCGGCGACTTCTGCCTGTCGGTGCCGATCCGCACGCTGCAGTTGCAGGCGCCGACCGGTGCAGTGCGCCGCGGCACGATGGGCGTAGGCGCCGGCATCGTGCACGACAGCGACGCCGCAAACGAATACCAGGAATGCCAGCTGAAGGCAGCCTTTTTGACAGGCATGCCGCATTCCTTTTCCCTGTTCGAAACCATGCACGCGACGCATGCCGACGGTTGCCGCCATTTGCAACGGCATCTGCGGCGGCTGCAGTCGTCGGCACGCTATTTCGGTTTCCTCTTCGACGAGAGCATGATCCGCGCGGCACTGGCGCATGCCTGTGCTTCTTTGGACGAAGGGCCGCATCGGATGCGGCTGGCGCTCGCCGCCGACGGCAGTGTCGATATACAGCACGCGCCGCTACAGGCGCTTGCGATGCCGGTGCACGTGCAACTCGCATCGCAGCGCACGCACGGCGGCAATCCCTTTCTGCAGCACAAGACGACGCTGCGCGCGGCATATGACGCCGCGTGGCGCGACGCCGAACAGCATGGAGCATTTGATCAGCTATTCTTCAACGAGCATGGCCATCTGACAGAAGGCGCTCGCAGCAATGTTTTCGTGCGCTTGAAAGGCTGGTGGTATACGCCGCCGGTCAGCGACGGCTTGCTGCCGGGCGTAATGCGCGCAGTGCTGCTCGATGATCCGACCTGGAATGTGGAGGAGCGCAGCATCACGCTGACCGATCTGCGCCGTGCGGAAGAGATCGTTGTTTGCAATGCGTTGCGCGGCGCCTTGCCGGCCGTGATCGACTGGCCGGAATCGATTTAGCGCGAAGCAATGCCGCTGACAGGCAATGCGACCTCGAAGCAGCTGCCCGGTTCTGCGTATTCGATGCATTGCACGCTGCCGCCGTGCCGCTGTGCGATCTGCCGTACCAGTGCGAGACCGAGGCCGACACCGCCGTCGCGTTCGCGCGCGCCGGGCAGGCGATAGAACGGCTCGAAGATGCGCTCGCGTTCCGCCGGTGGAATGCCGGGACCGCCATCGCAGATGCGTAGCACGATGCGATCCATGTTGTCCATGCGCAGCGTGACAGCGACCGGTGTGCCCTCGCCATAGCGCTTCGCATTTTCCAGGAGATTGCGCAGCATGCGGCGCAGCAGCTTGGCGTCGCCGAGAAGTTCGATCGCGCCGCGATCGGACTGCACTTCGAATTGCACGTCCACGTCATGGAGGCGCGCGCATTCCTCAGCCACCAAGGCAGTCAAATCTACCGATTCGAATGCGGGCGCGGTATCGGCGCCGGCATCGAGCCGGCTGGCCAGCAGAATTTCATCGATCAGCTGATCCAGCTCCGCGATATTGCGCGTCAGTTCCTCGCGTATCTCCGGCTGCGCCTGCGTGCTCATCAATTCAGCCGCCATGCGGATGCGCGCCAGCGGCGAGCGCAATTCGTGCGACGCATTTGCCAGCAATGCCTTCTGCGCGTCGACCAGCGCTTCGATGCGTGCAGCCGAGCGGTTGAAGCTGCCGGCCAGCCGCGCCACTTCGTCATCGCCCCTGACCGGTATGCGCGTGGACAGATGGCCTTCGCCCAGTGCTTCCACGCTGGTCTGCAAGCGCTCAAGGCGGCGGGTCAAACGGCGCACGATCGGATACGCGCCGAGACCGACCGCGAGTGCGATCATCGCCAACGCGGCAAAGTAGCTGACCGGTGGCTTGCGGCGGCCGTGATGCGAACGTTGTCCGACCAGCCAGCGTCCGTCCGGCAATTCCACCGCGAATACCGGCGGCCCGCCGTTCAGCCAGCCGCTGGTCGTCTGTGACGGCTCCAGCGGCGGCAGATCGCGCCCGGCTTCGGCAATCAGTTCGCGCCGGGCGGAATACAGCGCGAGATCGGTACGCGAGCGCGCCTGCCAGCGGTCGAGCGCCGCCTGCTGTTCTTCGCGGCTGGCGGTGGCCGGCGGCAGCACTTCGGCAGCAAAGGCCGCGAAGGATTCAAGGCTGGGGCCGATGCGGCGCGAATCAGCATTCATTTGCCACGCAACGGCAAACAGTGCGGCGGCAATCGCCAGGCTGAGCAGCATTGCCGCATAAATGCGGACATACAGGCGCTGCGACCAGCGCACGCGTGCCGCCGAAAGAAGTTCAGACATCCTGCGCCTTCGCAAAGACGTAGCCTGCGCCGCGCACGGTGATGATGCGCTTCGGTTGTTTCGGATCGTCCTCGATCGCGGCGCGCAGGCGGCCGATGTGGACGTCGATCGAGCGGTCGAAGGCATCCATCGGCTCGCCCTTGACGGCATCCATCAGCTGCTCGCGCGACAGTACGCGGCCAGCGCGTTCGGCCATCGCGGCCAGCAGATTGAATTGATAGGCGGTCACGCTTTTTTCTTGGCCGTCGAGGCGCAGCATGCGCGCATCGAGATCGATTTCGAGACGACCGAAGCGCAGCACTTGCGATGCACTCTCCGCAGCTTCCGGCGTGGCGTGATGACGGCGCAGCACGGCACGCAGACGTGCCAGCAATTCGCGCGGTTCAAAGGGTTTCGGTACGTAATCGTCGGCGCCGAGTTCGAGCCCGACCACACGATCCATCGGATCGCCTTTGGCAGTCAGCATCACGATCGGGATCGTCGCCAGCGGCTGCGGCCGCGAACGGATCTGGCGGCACACATCGAGGCCGTCGGCATCCGGCAGCATCAGATCGAGCAGCACGGCGGAAAACGACGGTGCATCGCCGGCCTGCAAACGCTGCATGCCGGCCGCCGCATTTTCGCAATGCTCGACCTCGAAGCCGTTCTGGCTCAGATATTTGGCAACCATCGCAGCAAGGCGCTGGTCGTCCTCGATCATCAATAGGCGTTGGTTCATGGCGGCTAGTGTAGCGCGGAAGCGGGGAATGACCGTGCGGCGTACCCGGTTCCGGATACGCCGCACATCGTGCAAGGCTTAAGCTTATTTCGCTGCATCCTTGCCCTGACCGTCGCGATCGTGATGGCCATGGTGACCGTGGAAGCCGTGATGGCCTTCACGCTTGGCCAGCTTTTCCGCGGCTACGGTGCGCTGTGCCGGCGTCAACACTTCTGCTGCATCAGCGAAGGCCTGCGTCATGCGGCGCGAACGCTGATCGGCGAGTTGCTGCTGGGTCTGGCGTACGCGTTCCAGTGCGGCGCGATCGATCGTCGGTTGTGCCAGCAGCTTCATGCTTTCTGCATGTGCGGCGCGGCTCTTTTCGCGCAGCGGACGCAGATCCTCGAAGGCCGATTTCGCAATCGCCTGCAGTTTGGTCTTCTGCTCCGGCGTTGCGTCTGGCACCAGGCGGTTGATCATGCGATCGAAACGCTTGGCCGGATCCATGCGGTGATGCTTGGCTTGCTCGGTCTGGCTGCTCACGGCTGGTGCGCTGCCTGTTTTTTCCTGTGCATGGGTAGTGCCTGCGATGGTGAACAGGCCGGCCAGCATGGCAGCGGTGGTTGCAGTCAGCGCACGGCGGCGCAGCGATGAGCGGACAGTTTGATTCGTGTTCATGAGAAGCTCCTTTAGGTGGTGCACGTCGGGTGGTGCGTGCATGGTCACACTGTAGGAGCGCTCTGTTACGGCTTCGCTTGCAGGGAGTAAAGATATGTAAAGGCGGTGCAGGCTCGTGTGGCATGGCTCTTGCAAAAGAGCAATGGGATACCTGGAAAGCAACGAGGATAAGCGAGCATGGACAGAAGACGTTTTCTTCACACGAGCGTGGCGGTAGCCGGTTTGATGATAGGCGCGCGACCCGCAGTCGCGCAGATCGGTAATCTCAATGCGGCGATCAACGAATCCGGCCGCCAGCGCATGTTGTCGCAGCGCCTGGCAAAGGCGTATCTGCAGGTGGGGCAGGGCATCGACACGATACGCTCGAAGCGGGTGATGCAGGAATCGATGTCGCTTTTCGAAAATCAGCTGAGCGAATTGAAGGCGTTTGCCCCATCACCGGAGAACAAGGCGGTGCTCGCCGACATGGATAAAACCTGGCGCGGCTTCAAATCCGTGCTGACCGCGCAGACGCCGAACCAGCGCGATGCGCGCTCCGTGATGGCAATCAGCGACGAAGTGCTGATGCTGGCGCAGAGTGCCACCATGCAGTTGGAAAAACTGTCGGGCACCGCGACTGCCCGCCTGGTGAACCTCGCGGGGCGGCAGCGGATGCTGTCGCAGCGCATGGCGAAGTTTTATCAAGCCTTGAATTGGGGCGCCGCGCCCGCGGATGCAGTGGCGAGTCTTGGAAAGGCGAGGGACGAATTTGTCGCGGCGCTGGCGGAGCTGGCTGCCTCGCCAAAGAATACGGCCGCAATTACGCAGGAAATCGAGATTGCTCGCCTGCAGTGGTACTTTTTCAATCAGGCTTTGATCGTGAGGCCGGCCGATGCGGCCGAAGCGCGCCGCTTTGCAGAAAACGTGGCAACGACCAGCGAGCGGATACTGGAAGTGATGGATACGTTGACCGGCCTGTACCAGCAGCTCGCGTAGAGGAAGCGCTTATGTGTGTACCTGCCCGCACACCGCGCAGGCGGCATTGCGTGCAAATTTGATGCTGCTCCATTCCATGCTGCGCGCATCGAGCAGCAGCAAGCGGCCGGCCAGCGGTTCTCCGATGCCGGCGACCACCTTCAGCGCTTCTGCCGCCTGCATGCTGCCGATGATGCCGACCAGCGGCGCGAACACCCCCATCGTGCCGCAATTGATTTCCTCGAACTGCTGGTCTTCCGGGAACAGGCAGGAATAGCAGGGGCCGTTGTCGCGCGTATCGAATACGCTGATCTGGCCGTCGAAGCGCACCGCCGCGCCCGACACCAGCGGCACGCGATGCGCGACGCAGGCGCGGTTCACCGCATGCCGCGTTGCAAAATTGTCGCTGCAATCGAGCACGATGGTGGCGGACGCCACCAGCGCGTCCAGTCGCTCGCCGGACACCCGTTCCTGCAGCGCCACGACTTCGATATCCGGATTGATTTGCGCCAGCGTTGCTTTGCCCGACGCCACCTTGGGCTGGCCCACGCGTTCGGTCGTGTGCAGGATCTGGCGCTGCAGGTTGGTCAGGTCTACCGTATCGTTGTCGACCAGCGTGATCTTGCCAATGCCGGCCGAAGCCAGATAGAAGGCGGCCGGTGAGCCGAGTCCGCCGGCTCCGATGATCAGCGCATGCGCGGCCAGAAGCTTTTCCTGTCCTGCGATATCGAGTTCGTCGAGCAGGATGTGGCGCGAATAGCGGAGCAATTGTTGATCGTTCATGGTGCCTTACCTTGCCGCGATGCGGCGGCGCTATGGACAATCAAAAAAGCCGCATTGCTGCGGCTTTTTTGAGCAGTCCTGCTTAGTTGTTTTGCTGCGGTTTCTTCTTATCAGCCGGTTTTTTATCAGCGGGTTTCTTGCTTTCCGGTTTGTCCTCGTGCTTCGGATCGTTGATGCTCGGTTCCTTCTTCGTCTCGACCGTCTTGGTCTTCGACAGCACGACCGGCAAGCCCTTCAGATGATTCATCGCTTGCTGCAACTGGAAGTCGTCCGCACTGCCGAATTCGAGCGGCTTGTGCTTTTTCTCCAGCGCCAGCAGACGCTGTTCTTCTTCCGGCGTATCCGGTTCGGCATGGACTTCGGCGCCCTTGTCCTTGTCGTTGGTCAGATGCTTTTGTAGATCCGCTTCACGCAGGCGGAAGCCGTTGAAGTCGTCGCCATCCTTGGTCTC
>DATAHI010000026.1:0-5873 GCA_036263255.1 Oxalicibacterium sp.
GTTTCGCTGCTCGGTACGCTGGGCACGATGGTGTTGCTGCGCTTGTCAGCTTTCATTCTGATGTGCATCGGCATCGAAATCCTGTGGCTCGGCGTGCTCGATTTGCTGAAGGATGCGGGCGTTGCGATCGGCTAGTTTACGTTCGTGCGGCAAACAACAACGACAGCCCCGAACACAACAGCAGTAAGTCGAGCAGATGCTGAAACGCGCGATCGCTCAGTTTCAGCATCACGATCTTGCCGAGGAAGGTGCCGGCCATCAGCGAAGCGCCGACCAGCAAGCCTTGCGCGAAAACCGGCCATGGCAGCGCGCCGAACTGGCCGAAGGTCAGCACCTTGCTGATATAGAGCATCAGCGAACCGGCCGCTTCGGTCGAAATGAAGGCGCCTTTCAGCAAGCCGTAGGCGGTAAAGGCTGGCACGCTGAGCGGCCCTGTCGACAGCACCACGCCGGTCAGAAAACCGATCACTGCGCCGCACAACGATAATTGCCACAGCCGCAGGCGATAGTTGTGCGACAGCAGCCAGTGCCGCGCCGGAATCATGGCGAGGAAGAACACGCCGAGACAGACGTCGACCACATGCGCCGGCAAGGCCAGCAAGGTACGCGCACCGATTGCGGCGGCCGGCATGCCGGTGATCGCGTATGCACCGAAGGCGCGCCAGTCGATCTGCTTCCACCATGCCATCACGCGCGCAAGATTCGCCATGACGGCGGCGACGGCCATGATCGGTACTGCCTGTTTCGGTCCGAAGGTATAGACGAGGATAGGTAGCAGGATGATCGAGGAGCCGGTGCCGATTACGCCGCTGATCATGCCGGCGGCAAGTCCTGCGCCGAGGACAAACAGATAGGAAAGCATGTGAAGTGGAAAGGGCGGTTCGCGCAATGCGTCATGCTAACGCAAGATCGCTGTGCGCGGCGCCTGCGGCCCGCTACACTTACACTATTCGAAGGGAAAATCATGAGCATTGCCGATAACAAGAAGGCCTTTCACGACTACATCATCGAGGACAAATACGAAGCCGGCGTAGTGCTGCAGGGCTGGGAAGTCAAGGCGATCCGCGAAGGCCGAGTGCAGCTGAAGGAAGCCTACGTCATCGCGCGCGACGAAGAAATTTTCCTGTTCGGTGCGCATGTCAGTTCCTTGACCAGCACTTCTTCTTTCAGCCATCCGGAAGCGCGCCGCACACGCAAGTTGCTGCTGCACGCTGCCGAAATCAAGAAGTTGATCGGCAAAGTGGCGCAGTCAGGTTATACGATGGTGCCGCTGAATCTGCACTGGAAGAAGGGCAGGGTGAAATGCGATATCGCGCTGGCCAAGGGCAAGAAAGAGTACGACAAGCGCAATACGGAACGTGAGCGCGACTGGCAGCGCGAGCATCAGCGCATCATGAAAATCCATCGTCGCTAGGACAAAGCCATGAGCAAAGACCTCGCATCCGCCGATCTGCAGCAGATCAGCACGATCACGCTGGAGCACTACAACGAGCGTGCCGAATCCTTCTGGCAAGGAACGGCGACGCATGACGTCAGCCAGAACATTGCTGCACTGCTGCGGCATGTCGAAGGAAAGCCGCCTTTTGCGATCCTCGACTTCGGCTGCGGACCGGGCCGCGATCTGAAAGCCTTTTCCGAACTCGGGCACGCGCCAGTCGGCTTGGATGGTTCGGAAGAGTTTGCGCAGATGGCGCGAGGGCATTCCGGATGTGAAGTGTGGAGACAGGATTTCCTCCAGCTCGAACTGCCGGCGGAGCGTTTCGACGGCATCTTTGCAAACGCCTCGCTGTTTCATGTGCCGAGCCGTGCACTGCCTCGGGTGCTGGCGCAGTTATATGCGACGCTGAAGCCGCGCGGTGTGCTCTTTTCATCGAATCCGCGCGGCGAGAATGAAGAAGGCTGGCAACGCGGACGTTACGGCGTCTATCACGATCTGCCGGCTTGGCGGCGATTCATGCACGATGCCGGTTTCGTCGAACTGGAACACTACTATCGTCCCGAAGGATTGCCGCGCGAGCAGCAGCCATGGCTTGCGTCGGTATGGCGCAAGCCTTGATCAGACGGCGCCTGGCCGCCGGATCAGGAAGATGATCAGCGACGCAAACACGCAAGCGGTACCGGCTGCGTACAGCGCGGGAGTGTAGGTCAGCAACAGCGTGCGCGTCAGTCCCGCACCATACGCAGCGACAGCGGAGCCGAGCTGATGCGCGGCGAAGATCCAGCCGAAGACCATGCCGGCGCGTTCACGTCCGAACGCCGCGCCGGCCAGCTTGACGGTCGGCGGCACCGTGGCGATCCAGTCGAGACCGTAAAACAAGGCGAACAGCGACAGTCCGTACAGCGTGAAAGTGGAGTGGGGCAGCCAAAACAACGACAGGCCGCGCAATCCGTAATACCAGAACAGCAGCTTGCGATTGTCGTAGCGATCGGACAGATATCCGGACAGGATGGTGCCGACGAAATCGAAAGCGCCCATCATCGCCAGCACGCTCGCAGCGGGCACCGCCGACAACCCGTAGTCGCCGCACAAGGAAATGAAATGCGTCTGGATCAGTCCGCTGGTGCTGAGACCGCAGATAAAGAAGGTGCCGGCAAGTATCCAGAAGGTGGGATTGCTTGAGGCATGTGCGAGCATGCGCAGCGGTTCCCACATGGTCATGCGTGCAGCGGGAACGGCGGCGGTGGCGTTGCCGCCTGGCGCAGCGCCGAACGCGTTCAGTCCAAGCTCTTGCGGACGGTTGCGCACAAGCAGAAAGGCGAGCACGGCGGTCAACGCGCAACTGCAGAACACGGGAATCACCGCCATGCGCCAGCCGAAATGTTCGATCAACCATGCCGCCGCGGGCAGGAAGATCAGTTGGCCGGTGGCCGAGCTGGCGGTCAGCATGCCGATCACCAGGCCGCGGCGTGTCTCGAACCAGCGATTCGCAACGACGGCACCAAGCACGAGCGCGGTCATGCCGGTACCTACACCGAGTACCAATCCCCATAGAACATACAGATGCCACAGTTGCGTCATCCGCGTAGATAGCGCAAGACAGGCGGCGACCAGCACAAGAGCGGTGCAGATCACGCGGCGCAAGCCGAAACGCTCCATCAGGATGGCAGCGAACGGACCAATCAGTCCGAACAGGATGAAACGTATCGCCAATGCCGATGAAATCTGATCCGTGTTCCAGCCGAATTCGCGGCTCAGCGGCTGCAGCAGCGCGCCGGGCAGGCCGAGTGCAGCGGACGATGTCAGCATCGTGAGAAAGGTGACGGCAACGACGATCCACGAAAAGTGAACATTGCGGCGTTGCAGCCAGTTGGCAAAGGCCTGTGCGTACATGAAAGTCCAGTCGGGGAGGGAAATCAAATCGAGGTGCGATCGGCATCCGATAACAGATGCTCGCGGGCAGCGGTAATCAATTCGTCGGCCAGCACGTCATCCTGCACTGCTCTCGCCAAGGTCATCGCGCCAACCATCATGCTCAGTTGTACCAGCGCTTGCTTGCGCCGTTCCTCCGGATGCTCGGCGGAATCAAGCGCCGTCAGGACTTCGAGCAGGCCGGCAACGCCGGCTCGATACGCCGCATGTACCGGTTTTTCGGACGGTTCGCGTGCGACGTCGGTCGCAAAAGTCAGCGCAGGGCAGGCATTGCCGACATCGCGCAGATTCTTGCGGGACAGATAGCCTTCGATCACTGAAGAGCGCGCAGCGCTGTCTGGCTGTCCGGCCACGCGTTGTTCCCACCGTTGCAATGATTGCGTGAAGGCATGGGCGCACGCCACTGCGGCCAACTCGTCCTTGGAGGAAAAATGCCCGTAGAAACCGCCATGCGTGAGTCCGGCGGCGGACATCAGATCGGCGACGCTCGTGCCGCTGATGCCTTTTTCGCGGAACAGCGTGGACGCTGCATGCTCAATGGCTGCGCGGTTCAGTTCGGTTTGTTCTCTCGATACGCGGGGCATGGCAGACTCCGGTTTGTTTTATAAATTATATCCATCATCAAAAATAGATGTCAATCATCATTAAAAATGTCGCGCGGATCGAAGTGCCAAGGCCTAAGGGGCAGTGAAGGGTAGATATCGTCGGTACGCCGGGCCCGGCGACCAGAAGTGACAATCGTCCGCAACGGGACACGTACAAAGAGGGGGATAAGGAAAGGCCGCGCGGCGGTGGCGCGGCCCTAGTACGGCATCAGGCCTGACGGCGCATGTATTCGATCTTGATCTTCAGGCTAGGATCCAGTTCGAAAGCGACGGCCGAGAACATATTGGCCACGCGCTTGAAACCGTTCTTTTCCAGGTAATCCGACTCCTGTATCAGGCGCACTGCCAGACCGGCGTCGGTGGTGCCCACGCCTTTCAGCGTGCGGCCGAAATGACGACAAAAAGATTCGATTTCGGCGATGGCGACGGTTTCGAGTTCGGTGTTTTCCGGCGTATTTTCGGTACTCATGGCTCTTCCATCCAGCTGTTGAAAACAATCGCCAATGATAGCGAAGCCTTGGTATTTTGTCTGCCGCGTTACCGGCAAAGCCGGTCAAAAGCCCATTGCGATGCCGATTGGTTCACTTTAGAAGAATCCGGCAAGTGGTTGCTTTGCTGAACTCGTTGACGACGGAGCACGTAATTCCCACAGGCGATTAACGTTTGTCCGACATCGGTTGTTGCTGGCAGGGATCATGCAGCTTCAAGCCTTGTTGCTTGACCTCGACCAATTCCTTCCCGCCCTTACGGTCGCTCGTCTTCTTGTCCTTCGTTTGCGCGATATCAGCGCAGCTGATGTCGAAGTTGGTCGATGCATCCGCGTTCGAGGAGTGCTCGCCGCCATCGCCGGTGCCGGACTGTCCATCGCCGTCGCCAGTGCCTTGTGTGCCGCCTCCCTGGCGGTCGTCGCCATCGCCTGTGCCCGTCGCGCCATCGCCTTCGCCACCGGCACCCGAGCCGTTGCTCAAGCCGCCGCTTCCGTTGCCCGCACCATTGTCGCCATCACCGTCCGCTTGGGTTCCCGCGCCGCCGTTTCCGGCATTGTCGTCGCCCAGCCCGTTGCCGTCGTTGCCGTCGCCCGTACCGCCGCTGCCGTTGCCTGCGCCCGCATCCCCATTGGCATTGCCGTTGTCGCCACTGCCATTTCCTCTGCCGCCGTCTCCTCCGTCGCCGTTACCCAAGCCGTTGCCGTCGCTGCCATCACCGGCTCCGCCGCTGCCCGTCCCGGCGCCACTGTCGCCGCTGCCGTCACCGGAATTGCCGGCGCCTGCACCACCGGTGCCGGCGCCATTGTCACCAGTACCGTCGCCGTTATTGCCATCGCCGTTACCGCCGTCGCCAAGACCGCTGCCATTGTCGCCTGTGCCGTTGCCACCGCTGCCTGTGCCTGCGCCGCTGTCGCCGGTTCCATCTCCGTTGTTGCCCGAACCGTCTCCGCCGCTGCCTGCGCCGTTATTGCCGTCGCCGTTGCCACCGCCATTCAGGCCACTGCCATTGTCGCCCGTGCCGTCGCCGCCGCTACCGATGCCTGCGCCATTGTCACCGGTTCCATCACCGTTGTTGCCCGAACCGTCGCCGCCGCTACCAGCACCGTTATTGCCGTCGCCGTTACCGCCGTCACCGAAGCCGCCCCCGTCATCGCCACCGCCGTCCGAGTTCGCGCCGGTACCATCGTCACCAGTACCATTGCTGCTCGTATTGTCGCCGGTCGAGCCATTCCCATTGCCGTTGTTGTTGTCGCCAGTCGACGTATTCGGAGGATAGGGATTCGTGTTCGGATCGGCGGGCGGGCACCCTTTGCAACCGCCGTCGCTGCCGGACGAATTCGAGCCGCCGCCGCTGTTATCGCCATTGCCCGGTGTGATGGTTCCGCCGCCCGGATCGGGATAGGGGCTGGG
>DATAHI010000027.1:0-2513 GCA_036263255.1 Oxalicibacterium sp.
CCCTGCCCCACTTCATTCGTCACGAACACCAGATCGCCTTGCGTTCGTTGCATGGCTTGCAGGAAGTTCTCACGGTGGACCTTGACCGCGTCCGGCGGAGTAATTGGTCCCATATCAGGGTAGGTGCGATTGTCCGAGAACAGAAGATTCGACAGCCACAGTGTCAGGCAATCGACCAGCACGATCGTATCAGCACGGCTGTGAGATTCGATCGCCGTTGCGAGCCCGATCGGCTCTTCCACTGTGGTCCAGTTCGCATTGCGCTGTGCACGATGATGTCCGATGCGCGCTTTCATTTCGGCGTCGCCAGCCTCTGCTGTCGCAATATAGATCACCGATTTTCCAGATGCTGCCGCGAGCGCTTCTGCATGTGCGCTCTTGCCGGAACGGGCACCGCCTATGAGTAAAGTCTTCATGTCATGTCCGCGGCTACATAGAGAGTTCGCTCGCCATGCCGGACGAGTTCAACTGGATGGCCAAGACAGGCACTCAACAAGGGCGGCTGCATCACGTCGTCGAAGCGCCCTGCATGCCATGCGCCGTCATCCATCAACAGCAATGCATGCGATGCCAGCTTGTGTGCCAGATTCAGGTCATGGCTGACCATCACGATGCTCTTTTGCTGCTCGCGACACAGCTTGCGCAGCAGCATGGCGACGCCAACCTGGTGTGCGAGATCGAGCGCGCTGGTCGGTTCATCGAGGAGCAATAGCGGGGCGTCCTGCACCAGTACAGCAGCGATGGCAACGCGTTGGCGCTCGCCGCCCGACAGGCTGCGGATATCGCGCTCGGCTAGATGCGCTGCATCAACCGCCACCAATGCCGCCTGCGCAACGGCATAATCCTCTTTCGATTCCCAATAAGCCGCTTCGCGATAAGGATGCCGTGCAACGAGCACCACTTCGATCGCGCGATAACCGAAGCTGTCATTTCTTGCCTGTGGCAGGTAGGCGCGTTCCCGTGCAAGGGCGGGTAAGGACCATTGGCCCAATGTCTTGCCCGCACGTTCGACAACGCCGCCATCAGGGCGACGTAAACCCGCCAGCGCGCGCAGCAAAGTGCTCTTGCCCGCGCCGTTGCGGCCGACCACGCACCAGCATTCGCCGGCGGCAATCTGCCAATTGAGACGATCAACCAATATTCGGTCGGTGCGCAATTGCAGTTCACGCGTCTGCATCAGCGTCCCCGCAAGCGGTGCAATTGGATGAGAAAGACGGGTACGCCGATCAGTGCAGTCATCACACCGACGGGCAGTTGCTGCGGCGCGAGCGCCGTTCGCGCCAGCGTATCGGCCAGCACGAGAAAGATGCCGCCGGCCAGCGTCGCCGCAGGCAGCAGCAAGCGATGGTCTGCCCCCAGCGCAAACCGGCAGGCATGCGGCACGATCAGGCCGACAAAACCAATGCTGCCCGCATTACTGACAGCGCTCGCCGTCAACAGCGCCGAACATCCGAACAACGCGCGCCGCAACCAACCCACGTCCACACCGAGCGTCAGCGCAGCTTCTGCATGCAGCGCGAGCGCGTTGATCGCTCTTGCAAAACGCAGTGAAAACACCAGCGCCACAACAAGCACACCCCATGGAAGCCAACGGAAGCCTGTGTCCGATAAATCGCCGATCAGCCAAAACACCATGCCGCGCACTGCAGCTTCCGGCGCGATCGACAGCAGCAAGGAAATCAGCGCCCCGCTGCCCGACGCGAGTACCACCCCGCTCAGCAACAGCAAGGGTGCACCGCCCTCCGCATGTTCGACGCCACGCAAATCGTGTCGCGCCAGCATGTATAACAACAAGGAGATCGCGATCGCGCCGGCAAAGGCGGCCGCATCGACTGTCCAAGCCGCGGAAAACAACAGAATAGCCGCCAGCGCGCCCACAGCTGCGCCGCCCGACACACCGAGCACATACGGATCGGCGAGCGGATTGCGCAGTAAGGCCTGCATCATCACACCGGCCAAAGACAACGTGGCGCCGGTGACGAAGGCTGACAGCGCGCGGTGCAGGCGAAGATCGATCACGGTAGCTGCCATGTTGTGATTCGCATCCACCCGATGCTGAATTGCACTTACGAAATCGGAAAACGTCAGGTTAACCGAGCCTGCAGCACAGGCAATCAATATGCTGAACAAGGAAAGCAGTAACAAACCTAACAGAACCGCCCGCTGATGCGGGCGTCTCGTAGGGGTAATCTTTCGTTTGGTTGTCATGCCTTATTGATTCAACGTCCACAGCCGTTTGCAAGGCTTAAAAGTCTTTGCGAGCGGAAAAATGAATAGAACGGCCAGGATCGGGATAAATACCGCGATTGTTCCCGCAATCGCCGAATGCGTAAGTGTAGTAATTCTTACCCGTCAAATTACTACCAATAACTGCAAACTCCCAAGTACCAACGCGAAGCGCATAACGAGCGTCAACAGTCGTAAACGAAGGAGTTTGCGCTGAGCAGCTATTCGAAAAGTCGGCGCCGTTTCGCGATTTATCCACCCATTGCACGCCTACGTCTGCTGTCTGT
>DATAHI010000028.1:0-4523 GCA_036263255.1 Oxalicibacterium sp.
CCGAAGACCATGATCGACACCGGCAATGGCCGCTTCCTCGTGAGCGGGAAGACGATCCGCGACACCCATCCGCACGGCGTCATCGACATCGGCACCATCATCCAGAAGTCGTCCAACATCGGCACCTCGAAGATCTCGCAGATGATGTCGGCCCAGGACATGTGGGAGATGTTCACCAAGGTCGGCCTGGGCCAGGCGCCGCGCTTCGGCTTCCCGGGCGCAGTGGCGGGCCGCGTGCGTCCCTACAAATCCTGGCGTCCAATCGAGCAGGCCACGATGAGTTACGGCCATGGCATTTCGGTCTCGCTGATCCAGCTGGCGCACGCCTATACCATCTTCGCCCGCAACGGCGATCTGATTCCATTGTCCTTTCAGAAGGTAACCGATCTGCCGATCGGCCAGCGCATCATTGCGCCGAAGACGGCGCAACAGATGCGGACGATGCTGGAAACTGTTGTTTCGCCGGAAGGCACGGCGCCGCAGGCGCAGGTGCCGGGCTATCGCGTCGGTGGCAAGACCGGTACCGCCTACAAGATCGTCGGCGGCAAGTATGTGAAGAAGTACGTTTCGTCTTTCATCGGCATTGCGCCGATGTCGGATCCGCGCCTGATCGTCGCCGTGATGCTTGACGAGCCGGAGGCCGGCCAGCACTACGGCGGCGTGGTAGCCGGTCCAGTGTTTGCCAATGTAGTGGCGAACGCCTTGCGTGCGATGGACGTGGCGCCGGATTCTAGCGTGACGAACATCATCATTCCGAAAGACGCAGTCGAGGAGAGCATGTAATGGCTGCGACTGTGCTCGATATCGTGAACTGGATTCGGCAGACTGCGCCGCAAGCCGAGCTTGCGTCCGATTCGCGCGCACTTCGCCAGGGCGACGTCTTTCTTGCTTATCCGGGCGACGAAACCGACGGCCGCAATTACATCGAACATGCGCTGGCACGCGGTGCGGCGGCAGTGATTCATGAGACGCGCGATTTCGACTGGAATGCCGATTGGAAGCTGCCGCGTCTCGGTGTGGACAACCTGAAAGAGCAGGCAGGTTTCATCGCTTCGCAGTACTACGGTGAACCGGATCGCACGATGACGACCATCGCGGTGACGGGCACCAACGGCAAGACTTCGTGCACGCAATGGCTCGGCCGCTTGTTGTCGCGCCTCGGCCAGCAGACCGCAGTGATCGGCACGCTGGGTGTCGGCATGTTCCGCAACGGCAGCGCAGGCGAATTCACACCGAACGGCTACACCACGCCGGATGCGATTCTGTTGCAGCGCACGCTGGCAGCGCTGCAGAAGGACGGCGCGCGTGCGCTGGCGATCGAAGCTTCGTCGATCGGCTTGCATCAGAAGCGTATGGCAGGCATGCACGTCGACATCGCCGTGTTTACCAATTTCACGCGCGATCATCTGGATTATCACGGCGACATGGCGGCCTACGAAGAAGCGAAAGCCATGCTGTTTGGCTGGCCGGGCCTGCGCCACGCGGTGATCAATCTCGACGATGCCATGGGCTTACGACTGATCGAGCGCATGCGGCGCACGCAACCGAAGGTCAATATCATCGGTTACACGCTGACCGGTGCGAGCGTCGACGGCGTCGATACGCTGCAGGCCAGCGACATCCGCAGTACGCAGCTGGGTACCTCCTTCCATCTGACGCATCGCCTCGGCAACATGCTGGTCAAATCGCAGGTCGTGGGGCATTTCAATGTCAGCAATTTGCTGGCCGTGATTGGCGTGCTGCTGGCGCAAGGCGTGAAATGGAGCAAGGCGATCGACGCCATCGAGGCGCTGACACCGGTTCCCGGTCGCATGCAGCAGCTGGGCGGTAGTGAAGCGCCACTGGTGGTCATCGATTACGCGCATACGCCCGACGCATTGGAAAAAGTGCTGGCTTCGCTGCGCGGTGTCGCGAACGAACGCAGCGGCGAGTTGTGGTGCATCTTCGGTTGCGGCGGTGATCGTGACAGCGGCAAGCGGCCGCAGATGGGCAAGGCTGCTGCAGCGGCCGATCGCATCATCGTCACGACTGACAATCCGCGAAGCGAAGACCCGGCGGCAATCATCCGGCAGATCGTTCCCGGCTTCGAGCGAACCGGCAAGCAGCCGCAGATCATCGAAGACCGCGCGACGGCCATTCTATGGGCCGTTCAGCACGCAACCAGGCACGATGTGATTCTGGTTGCGGGCAAGGGCCACGAAGCCTTTCAGGAAGTCAAAGGCCGCAAGCTGCCTTTCCTCGACGCCGACCATGCTGCACTCGCATTGTCTGCACGTGCGATGAAAGGAGTGAGCTGATGCGCGCATCGCTTTCTCAATTGAAGACGGCACTCGCAGGTGCACGGATGACGGCAGATGTCGCCTTCGACGGTGTATCGACCGATAGCCGCAACGTTGCATCGGGCAATCTCTTCGTCGCCTTGCGGGGCGAGCACTTCGATGCGCACGACTTTCTCGATCAAGTGGCAGCCCAGGGCGCAGCTGCCGTCGTGGCAGAACGTTTACCCATAGGATGGACGGCACCGGCTTTGGTCGTGCCCGATACCCGCGTTGCACTCGGACAGATCGGCAACTACTGGCGCAGGCAGTTCGACATTCCGCTGATCGGTGTGACCGGCAGCAATGGCAAAACGACCGTCAAGGAAATGATTGCGGCGATCCTCGCCGCGGCATTCGGTGACGATCACTACCTCGCCACGCGCGGCAATTTCAACAATGAAGTGGGCGTTCCGCTGACGCTGTTGCGCCTGCATGCAGGTTGCCGCGCGGCAGTGGTCGAGCTCGGCATGAACCATCCAGGCGAAATTGCGGTGCTGTCCACGATTGCGCAACCGCAGGTTGGGCTGGTCAATAACGCCCAGCGCGAACATCAGGAATTCATGGAAAGCGTGGAAGCGGTTGCCAGGGAAAACGGCGCAGTCATCTCGCATTTGCCGAAAAACGGCACTGCGGTATTCCCTGCCGACGATGCCTATACCGAGCTTTGGCGCAGTTATGCAGCCGCCGCATCGTCAAAGGTCATTACCTTCGGCTTGTCGAATGAAGCCGATGTGCGATGCACTTATGTCGCCAACGATTTCGGCAGCGACATGCAGATAAGCGCTTGCGGCAGCACCTTCGCGCTCAGTCTCGCGGCAGCCGGTGTACACAACGTGCGCAACGCACTGGCTGCAATTGCCTGCACGATGGCGATCGGCATTGAAGCCGATGCCATCGTGCGCGGCTTGCAAGCCTTTGCACCGGTCAATGGACGTCTGCAACGCAAGAAAGCGAGCAACGGCGCGCTGGTCATTGACGATACCTACAACGCCAATCCGGATTCCGTACGCGCGGCGATCGACGTGCTTGCCAACGCATCGGCACCGCGCATTCTGGTGCTTGGCGATATGGGTGAAGTCGGCTCGGAAGGACAGAAATATCATGAAGAGATCGGCGCTTACGCGCGTGCGCGAGGTGTCGAACAACTGATGACCTTAGGAGAACTGGCGCAGCACGCAAGCAATGCGTTCGGTGATGGCGCTGTGCACCATAAAGATATTGCTGCGTTAAACGCTGCGCTCGTTGCGCAATCGAATCACAACACGACCGTGCTGGTGAAAGGCTCGCGTTTCATGAAGATGGAACGTGCTGTCCAGCATCTGCTCGGTCAAGCTCATCAGGAAACTCACTAATGCTGTATTGGCTCGCACAACATTTTCAGGACCAATTCGGGCCGCTGCGCGTCTTCACGTTCATTACCTCGCGTGCCGTGTTCGCGACGATGACTGCGCTGCTGATCGGTCTGTTCGCAGGCCCGGCGGTCATTCGCCTGTTGACTCGCCTGAAAGTGGGACAGGCCGTGCGCGACAACGGCCCGCAGACACATTTGATCAAGAGCGGCACGCCCACCATGGGCGGCGCCTTGATCCTGCTGGGCATCGGCATCTCAACCTTGCTCTGGACGGATCTCAGCAATCGCTTCGTGTGGGTCGTGCTGATCGTCACGCTGGGTTTCGGCGCGGTCGGCTGGGTCGACGACTATCGCAAGGTGGTCTACAAGGATCCAAAAGGCATGCCGTCGAAGGAAAAATATTTCTGGCAGTCGCTGATAGGCCTGTTCGCTTCGGTATACCTGGCATTTTCGGTCTCGGCGCCTAGCAATTCGCAATTCCTCGACTTGTTTGTCGCCTGGGTGCAATCCGGTTTTTCGATGAGCCTGCCGCCGAAGGCCGATCTGATCGTGCCTTTCTTCAAGACCATCAGCTATCCGCTCGGCGTGTGGGGCTTTATCGCGCTGACGTATTTCGTGATCGTCGGTACCAGCAATGCCGTCAACCTGACGGACGGCCTCGACGGACTGGCAATCATGCCGACGGTGATGGTGGGAACCGCGCTTGGCTTGTTCGCCTACCTGACCGGCAATGCGACCTATTCGAAATATCTGCTGATCCCGCATATCCCGGGTTCCGGGGAATTGATCATCTTCTGTGGCGCGATGGCGGGCGCAGGCCTGTCTTTCCTCTGGTTCAATGCGCATCCGGCGCA
>DATAHI010000029.1:0-5624 GCA_036263255.1 Oxalicibacterium sp.
TTCGTCATCGTGGTCGTCGGCACAATCGGCGCGGTGATCCTGCAGAGCGGACTCGGCAATTTTTTTCACGGCATGAAGATGGCGGGCCGCGTGTTCAGCCCGCCGCGCGACAACTACCGTAACCTGATTCGCGATATCGGCAACTGGAGTGTCATCGCGCGCCGCGAGGGTCTGCTGAGTCTGGAGCGCCTGATTGAAGGTGTGACAGATCCTTTCATTCAACACGGCCTGCGGCTGATTGTCGACGGCGTAGAACCGGCCAAGCTGCGCGAGGTGCTGGATCTGGAAATCGGCGCTTTTGAAACGCGACAGCGGCTCGGCATCAAGGTGTGGGAATCGGCCGGCGGCTATGCGCCGACCATTGGCATTCTCGGTGCCGTGCTCGGCCTGATCCATGTGATGGAAAACCTGTCCGATCCTTCGCGCCTGGGCGGCGGCATCGCGGTCGCCTTCGTTGCAACGATCTACGGCGTGGGCTTTGCCAACCTCGTCTTCCTGCCGATTGCCGGCAAGCTGAAGGCCTACGTTGCACGCGAAGTGTTCAAGCACGAAATGCTGGCCGACGCCTTTGCCGGCATCGCCGCCGGCGAAAATCCGCGCTTGATCGAAGAGCGCATGAACATCTACCTGACCTGAGCGCTGCTCCTGGTCCGCCTACAATGCCGCGCCGCAAACACGAAGAAGAGCACGAGAATCATGAACGTTGGCTGGTGTCCTACGCCGACTTCATTACGCTGCTGTTCGCCTTTTTCGTTGTCATGTATGCGATCTCTTCGGTCAACGAAGGCAAGTACCGTGTGCTGTCCAATGCGCTGGGCGTCGCCTTCAGCGGCCTGAAACAGTCTGAGCCGGTGCATCGCGACGCGGCCGAACGCACGACACAGCAGATTGTCCCTTTGCCGCTTCGCACGCCGCGCAGCAATGCCAACGACGCAGCGATCAAGCGCGAAAAGGAACACATGACCAATATCGCGCGCGAACTGCTGAAGGCGATGGCGCCGCTGATCAGTCAGGGCAAGGTGCGCGTTACGCAAACCAATCGAGGCGTCAGCGTCGAGATCAATGCCAGCGTGCTGTTCGCGCCCGGCGAAGCCAAGCTGAGCCCGCAATCCGAAAAGACGCTGCGTGCAGTGGCGGAGGTGCTGACCAAGGTAGACAACAGTCTGCAGATCGAAGGGCACACCGACAACGTGCCGATCAATACGCCTGTGTTCCCTTCGAACTGGGAGCTTTCCGCGGTACGTGCCAGCAGTGTGGTGCGTCTCTTCATCGATAGCGGTATCGCGGAAAAACGCATGGTCGCAATGGGCCATGCCGCCAACGAACCGATCGCATCGAACGATACACCCGAAGGCCGCATGCGTAATCGTCGCGTGCAGTTGATGATTCTGTCCGGCTTGCCGGAAACGGTGACCGAAGTGCCGGTAACGGCGAACGACTGAGCCGTATTGCCACCACGGCGGTAGTGGTCTCTGACATCCCGCCCTGCGCTACGGCCTACCTGTTAATTGTTTCTGCGGCGGCGAACCATCGCCACGGTCAATTTCCCCAGCTTCCTGTACAAGTCTCCATAGCGTTTGTCCCAGCTTCGCGCCGCGCGATATTGCCGGAGAACCGTCTTGACATCGCCTCGTGCGATGGGACCGGTCAAGGCCTGTTCCGTGCCGAGCGTCAGTACGTTCTCCACTGTTTCACGCACCAGCGGCGCCATCATCTTCAAGGCCACGTTCCGCGGCACGCCGGCCTGGCTGTAGGCTTGCACGGCGGTATCGAGCAGCGTCACCAGATAGTTCGAAGCGAACACCGCTGCGGCGTGATACAGCGTTTTGCGTTGCGGATCGATATCCACGAAATGTGCGCCGATCGCAGCGAACAGCGGCTGCAGTGCATCGATGGCTTGCCTGTCGCCTTCTACACCGCACCAAGTGCCGACGAAGCTGTGCAGCATTTCCTCAGGCCGCGCAAAACTGCGTACCGGATGGATGCTTGCGATGGTTGCGCCTTGCGCGCGTGCCGGTTCGAGTATGGAGGAGGGCAGTGCGCCGCTACAATGGAAAACGATGCTGCCCTCCAGCGGCACCGAAGCAGCGAGCCGTTCACACACCGAATGTATCTGGTCGTCCGGTGTGGCGATCAATACGATGTCGGCACGGCGCAATTGCGATACTTCATTGATGGCTGTACCGGTGCCGATGAAACCAATTGCATTCCGGGCACTCTTTGGCGACCTGTTCAGAACATCCTGCAGGACGACTGCGTTCGCGGTATGCCACAGACGCGCGAGCGTGCGTGCCAGCTTGCCGGCGCCGACGATCGCGAGTGTGGGCGGCGTGTTCATCGTCAGGCGATGCGCTCCAGCATTTCCTGCTGCTCAAGCCATTCCGTTTCGAGCTGCTCCAGATCCTTCGTGCAGTAAGCCTGATCGGTCAGCAGTTTTTTCAGTTCTTCCTTGTTGTTCGCGTCGTAGATCGAACTGTCGGCAAGGCGAGCATCGATTTCCGCTTTCTTCGCCTGGCCTTTGGCCATTTGCTCTTCCAGCCGCTTGATGCGCGCCTCGATCGGTTTGCGCAACGCCGACAAGCGCTGGCGTTCTTCGGCTTCGAGCTTCTTTTGCTCCTTGCGGTCGACGCTCGGTGCGGCAGGCGTTGCAATGCTTGCTTTTGCGGCGTCGGTACTCACCGCATCCGCCGTTTTGGCAGCAAGCTTGGTTTTGAAGAGCCAGTCTTTGTAATCGTCCAGGTCACCATCGAATTCCTGCAACTTGCCGTCGGCAACGATGATGAACTGGTCCGTCGTCGCCCGCAGCAGGTGCCGATCGTGCGATACCAGCAACAGCGTGCCTTCGAATTGCGCAAGCGCCATCGTCAACGCTTCGCGGGTTTCGAGATCGAGATGGTTGGTCGGTTCGTCTAGCAATAGCAGGTTGGGGCGCTGCCATACGATCAGCGCGAGCGCGAGACGTGCCTTTTCGCCGCCGGAGAAGGGCGCGATCTTGCTGGTCACCATGTCGCCGCCGAAATTGAAACTGCCAAGGAAATTGCGGAGCTCTTGTTCACGCGTGTTCGGTGCAATGCGCATCAGGTGCCAAAGCGGCGATTCGTCATGGCGCAGCATTTCCACCTGGTGCTGCGCAAAGTAGCCGATCACGAGTCCCTTGCCGACACGCGAATCGCCGTGCAGAGGCGCGAGTTCACCGGCGATCGTTTTCACCAGCGTCGACTTGCCGGCACCGTTCACGCCGAGCAGCCCGATGCGCTGGCCGTTCTGCAGCGAGAAGTTGATGCGCGAGACGATCTTCTTGTCGCTGGTGCTGCCGTCCTTGTTCTCGATCCGGTAGCCAGCATTCACGTCTTCCATGACAAGCAACGGATTCGGCGCATTTTCGGGCTCGCGGAATTCGAAGGAGAATTCGGCCGCGGCACGCAGCGGCGCCAGCTCTTCCATTTTTGCCAGCGCCTTCATGCGGCTTTGCGCCTGGCGCGCCTTCGTGGCCTTTGCCTTGAAGCGGGTCACGAAGGATTCCAGATGCGCGCGCTGACGTGCCTGCTTTTCGATTGCGCTTTGCGCCAGCACCAGTTGGGCGGCACGCTGACGCTCGAAGGCGGAGTAGTTGCCTGAATAACGCTTCAGCTTGCGCTCGTCGATGTGCACGATGACGTTGACCACGCCGTCGAGGAAATCACGATCATGCGAGATGACGATCAAGGTACCTTCGTAGCGCTTCAGCCACTCTTCCAGCCAGATGATTGCGTCCAGGTCCAGGTGGTTGGTCGGTTCGTCGAGCAGCAGCAGATCGGACGGACACATCAGCGCTTGCGCGAGATTCAGGCGCATGCGCCAGCCGCCGGAAAAACTCGCGACCGGTTGCTGCATTTGCTCCATCGAAAAGCCGAGGCCGATCAGCAGCTGCTCGGCGCGTGAACGCACCGTGTATGCATCGGCATCGGCCAGTGCACTGTGCAATTCGGCAATACGCGTACCGTTGGCTGCACTTTCGGGCTGACTTTCGATTTGTGCTAACTCGGTTTCCAGCGTGCGCAGGTGTGCATCGCCGTCGATTGCATATTCGATTGCGGGCCGGTCCAGCGCAGGTGTCTCCTGCGCCACGTAGGCGACGCGCCACTTCGCAGGGAAATCGACGCTACCCTGATCCGCATGCAGCTCGTTGCGCAGCAGGCCAAACAGGCTGGATTTGCCGGCGCCGTTGGCGCCAATCAGGCCGATCTTGTCGCCTGGGTTCAGTGTGAGGTCGGCACTGTCGAGCAGTGGCTTGATGCCACGGATCAGAGAAACCTGCTGGAAACGAATCATTGCAATTGATCTGCGGTGACGAGGAATACCATGTCGTCGCCGGCGCTGGTCGACAGCCAGGTCAGTTCGAGATCGGGGAAGGCGGCTTCGGCATGAGCGCGTTCGTTGCCGATCTCGACCACTAGCAAGCCGTTCGGCGTCAGACGTTTGCCGGCACCTGCAATGATCTCGCGCACCAGATCCATGCCGTCCTCGCCACCCGCCAGCGCGATCTGCGGTTCGCGCAGATATTCCTGCGGCAATTCACTCATCGAGGTCGCGTTGACGTAGGGTGGGTTGCTGACGATCAGGTCGTATTGGTTGAGCGGCACGTTCTGATACAGGTCGGACTGGATCAGCGTGATGCGATCCTGCAATTCGTAATCGTTCACGTTGCGTTGCGCGACCGCCAATGCATCAGACGAGATATCGACAGCGTCGATTTGCGCATTCGGGAATGCGTCGGCCAGCATGATGGGCAGGCAACCGGAGCCGGTGCACAGCTCGAGTACGTTCGTCACCCCGTCGGCGTCGTTGATCCAGGGAGCAAACTGGTCGGGGATCAGTTCCGCAATGAACGAACGCGGCACGATGGTGCGTTCATCCACATAAAAGCGATAGCCATTGAGCCAGGCTTCGTTGGTAATGTAGGAGGCAGGCACGCGTTCTTCCGCACGACGGCGGATCACCTGCATGACTGCTTCGATTTCTTCTGGCAGCAGACGCGCATCGAGAAAAGGATCAAGTTTGTCGAGCGGCAGCTTTAGCGTGTGCAGGATCAGGTAGGCCGCTTCGTCCAGCGCATTGCTGCTGCCATGGCCAAAGAACAGGCCGGCGGTATTGAAGCGCGTGACCGCATAACGCAGCAGATCGCGGATGGTGGAAAACTGGTCGGGTGTGGTCGGCATGGATTCGGTATCGAGTTCGCAGAAAGAGCGGGCCGCGATTGCAGCCGCAACGGCAGGTAGTGTACGACGCGGCCGACGCGATTCGCATCGGCCACGCTTGATCGCTTACAGCAGCAGGTTTTCCATCGTTCGCCGATAGATGTTCTTCAGCGGATCGATGAAGCGTAGCTCGATGTGCTCATCGATCTTGTGGATACTGCCGTTCGGCGGGCCGAACTCAACGACTTGCGGGCAAATTTTCGCGATAAAACGCCCGTCCGAGGTGCCGCCCGTCGTCGACAGTTCCGTCTCGACACCGGTTTCGCTGAGGATGGCGTCGCTGATCGCATCGCTCAAGGCGCCCTTGGGCGTCAGGAAAGGATGGCCGCTGATGGACCATGCCAGATCGTATTCGAGTCCGTGCTTGTCGAGGATCGCGTGTACCCG
>DATAHI010000030.1:0-11345 GCA_036263255.1 Oxalicibacterium sp.
CGAAAATTCAGATTTCAGCTACACCGATTGGAAAGTCGGCGTAACGAAGGACTTCGGTGTCGTGACCGTTTCGCTGGCCGCTGTTGGCACAAATGCCGACGACGACCTGTATGTTGCTCCGAATGGCTATCACACCGGCAAAACCGGTGCAGTCGTGAGCGTCAGCAAAACCTTCTAATAACCAAGAGGCGAGCATGAAACTGATTACTGCGATCATCAAGCCGTTCAAGCTGGACGAGGTGCGGGAAGCCTTGTCCGCCATCGGTGTGCAGGGCATTACCGTGACCGAAGTCAAGGGCTTCGGTCGCCAGAAGGGCCATACCGAGCTTTATCGTGGTGCCGAGTACGTCGTTGATTTTCTGCCGAAGACCAAGATCGAAGCAGCCGTCGAGGACGGCATCGTCGATGCTGCAATTGAGGCGATTGAAACAGCCGCACGCACCGGCAAGATCGGTGACGGCAAGATCTTCGTCTACGACTTGCAGCAAGTCGTGCGAATCCGCACCGGCGAAACCGGCAACGAAGCACTTTAAGGGGAAAGAGATGAGTATCAAGAAAATGTTTGCGCAGGCGCTCGCAATTGGCGCCTTGCTGACAGCAGTGGGCTTCGCCGCCCCGTCGATGGCGCAGGACGCCGCTCCAAAGGCTGAACCTGCTGCCACTGCGCCTGCGGCGGAAGCGCCTGCTGCACCGGCGGTCGCGCCGGCGCCTGCTGCAGCGGAAGCGGCACCGGCCGCAACACCGGCTGCGCCGCCTGTGCCGAACAAAGGCGATACCGCCTGGATCCTGGTCGCGAGTGCGTTCGTGATCCTGATGTCGATTCCTGGCCTGGCGCTGTTCTACGGCGGCTTGGTGCGTAGCAAGAATATGCTGTCGGTGTTGATGCAAGTTTTCACCGTGTTCTCGCTGATCACCGTGCTGTGGTGCATTTATGGTTACAGCGTCGCTTTCACCGAAGGAAATGCCTTCTTCGGCGGTCTCAGCAAGATTCTGCTTAAGGGTACGGACGGTGTTGCTGCAACATTCAGCAAGGGTGTCACGCTGCCTGAACTGGCCTATGTGCCGTTCCAGGGCGCCTTCGCCGCCATCACCGTCTGCCTGATCGTCGGTTCGTTCGCCGAACGCATCAAGTTCTCGGCTGTGCTGCTGTTCTCGGTATTGTGGTTCACCTTCAGCTATCTGCCGATGGCGCACATGGTGTGGTACTGGGCCGGTCCTGACGCTTATACCAGCGCTGCTGCGGCTGATGCAGCAAATGCCACTGCAGGCTGGCTGTTCCAGAAGGGCGCGCTCGACTTCGCTGGCGGTACCGTCGTGCATATCAATGCCGCAATCGCCGGTCTGGTAGGCGCATTCACGGTTGGCAAGCGTATCGGCTTCGGCAAGGAATCGATGGCGCCGCATTCGCTGACCTTCACCATGGTCGGTGCTTCGCTGCTGTGGTTCGGCTGGTTCGGTTTCAACGCCGGTTCCGCGCTGGAAGCCAACGGCACCGCCGCGCTGGCATTCACCAATACCTGGCTGGCAACCGCAGCAGCAGCCTTGAGCTGGATGTTTGCTGAATGGATGGCCAAAGGCAAGCCTTCGATGCTGGGTGCGGTTTCGGGCGCCGTAGCGGGCTTGGTCGCGATTACCCCGGCTTGCGGTTTCGTCGGTGTCGGCGGCGCGCTAGTCATGGGCTTGCTGGCTGGTGTCATCTGCCTGTGGGGCGTGAACGGCTTGAAGCGCATGCTGGGTGCGGACGATTCGCTGGATGTGTTCGGCGTGCATGGCGTCGGCGGTATCTTCGGTGCGATCATGACCGGCGTGTTCGCTGCGCCATCGCTCGGCGGTAGCGGCATCTACGACTACGTCGCCAACGCGGTTGCGCCGGATTACTCGATTGGCAGCCAAGTGTGGATTCAGACGCAGGGTGTGCTGACGACGGTTGTGGTTTCCGGTGTGGTGTCCTTCATCGCCTACAAACTCGTGGATCTCGTCATCGGCTTGCGTGTGCCGGAAGAGGAAGAGCGCGAAGGCCTGGACATCACCAGCCACGGCGAATCGGCTTACCACTCCTGATTTGTACTCCTCCCGCCTCGGCGGGTTTCAAAAGCGCCCTTCGCGGGCGCTTTTTTTATTACTGTGGCAATCTTGCACTTTAAAAACGCGCGCTTACCCCTATCTACGGCTATCCATGCGGGGCTGGCGGACGGTGCCGTCCGGTGCTTCCCGTTAAAATTAGCGCTGCAAGAACAGCAACAGTACAAAGGTTTCTATGGTTCCGCATCTCGTCACGGCGCTCAATGGCCCGCTGCTCGATCTCGAAAAGAAAATGCTTGCCGCTACCCCGGCGATCGAGCGCTGGTTCCGGCTCGAATGGCAAGAGCACACGCCGCCCTTCTATTGTTCGGTCGATTTGCGCAACGCGGGATTCAAGCTGGCTCCGGTGGATACGAACCTGTTTCCGGGCGGTTTCAATAACCTGTCGCCGGAGATGCTGCCTTTGGCGGTGCAGGCGGCGATGGCGGCTATCGAGAAGTATTGTCCGGATGCCAAGAACCTTTTGCTGATCCCTGAAGGGCATACGCGCAACACCTTCTATCTGCAGAACGTCGGACGCCTGATGCAGATTTTCCGCCAGACGGGGCTCAATGTGCGTCTCGGCTCGCTGTCACCAGACGTCACCAAGCCGACGCCGATCGAACTACCGGACGGCACCACACTTACGGTTGAACCGCTGGAACGTTCAGCCAACGGACGTCGGCTGGGGCTGAAGAATTTCGATCCCTGCACTATTCTGCTGAACAACGACCTGTCGTCTGGCCTGCCTTCTATTCTTGAAAACGTGCATGAACAAAGCCTGCTGCCGCCCTTGCACGCAGGCTGGGCAGTGCGCCGCAAGACGAATCACTTTGCCGCTTATGACGAAGTCGTCAAGAAATTCGCCAAGCTGGTCGACGTCGATCCATGGATGCTCAATCCCTTCTTCGCCAAATGCGAAGGCATCAATTTCAACGATCATACCGGTGAGGATGCGCTGGCTGCGAGCGTGGACGCGGTTCTGGCGAAGATGCGCAAGAAGTACCGTGAATACGGCATCAAGGAAAAGCCTTTCGTCATCGTGAAGGCCGACGCCGGCACTTATGGCATGGGAATCATGACCGTGCACGATGCGAGCGAAGTCAAAGATCTCAATCGCAAGCAGCGCAACAAGATGGCGGTGATCAAGGATGGCATGGAGGTTTCCGATGTGATCGTGCAGGAGGGTGTGCCCACCTTCGAGCACATCAACGACTCCGTCGCCGAGCCGGTGGTGTACATGATCGATCGCTACGTGGTCGGCGGCTTCTATCGTGTGCATGCCGATCGCGGCAATGACGAGAATCTGAATGCGCCCGGTGCTCATTTTGTGCCGCTGGCCTTTGCGCAGCAACATGCGCTGCCTGACTACCAGGCCAAGCCGGGTACTGCCGCGCCGAACCGCTTCTATATGTACGGTGTCGTTGCACGCATGGCTCTGCTTGCCGCTTCGCTGGAGCTGGAAAAAACCGACCCCAACCCGGAAGTATATTGAGCGGCATGCTATCGATGTAGCGGCATGGCTTAGAAGGCACGCCAGTGAAAAGCGCTGGTTGGTGTCACAATGTGCGCCGCATCAGTTTCAGGACTATTTATGAATCTCGCCTTTGCCGCCGATCCGCTGTCGCAGTTCAAGATCTACAAGGATTCGACCTATGCCATGATGGCCGAGGCTGTGCGACGCGGTCATGTCGTGCACGTGTTTCGGCACAAGGACATGGCGTTTGAAGGCGGCAAGGTCGTTGCCAATGTGTCGCGCGTGACCTTGACCGGCGATCCGGACGACTGGTATCGGCTCGACGCGCCGCGCAGCCGCACGCTGACGGAGTTCGATGCGGTACTGGAGCGTACCGATCCACCGTTCGACATGGAATACGTATACGCGACCTACCTGCTGGAACTCGCCCAACAGCAAGGTGCGCACATCTTCAACAAGCCGGAAGCGATCCGTAGCTGCAACGAAAAACTCGCGATTGCGCAATTTCCGCAATTTATCGCACCGACGCTGGTCAGCAGCGATGGCGTGCGCATCCGCGCATTTCATGACGAGCATCGCGATGTGATCCTGAAGCCGCTGGACGGCATGGGCGGCGCGGGCATATTCCGCGTGCGTGAAGACGGCATGAACCTCGGCTCCATCATCGAGCAGCTGTCGGACAACGGTCGCCGGACCATCATGGTGCAGCGTTATATCCCCGAGATCACACAAGGCGACAAGCGCATCCTTCTGATCGGCGGGCAGACGATGCCGTATTGCCTGGCGCGCATTCCGCAAGGAACTGAAATTCGTGGCAATCTGGCGGCGGGCGGCAAAGGCGTGGCGCGAGAGATCTCCGCGCGCGATCGTCAAATTGGCGACACGCTGGCGCCGATTCTTTTGAAACGCGGCCTGTTGCTGGTAGGATTGGACGCCATTGGCGATTACATGACCGAACTGAATGTGACCAGTCCGACCTGCTTCCAGGAGATCACGCAGCAAACCGGTTTCGACGTCGCTGCCATGTTCATCGATGCACTCGAAAAGCATTGTGCGACATGGAATGACGGATAGCTAGGACTCTTCGTTGCCGCCGCGTCGGACATTGCGGGCTGGCACGATTCTGGATTGCATACATCATGGTTGGCATTCTTCTTCTGACACACGCGCCGCTTGGGCAGGCTTTCATTTCGGCTGCCACGCACGTGTTCCGTTCGCGCCCCGAGCGCTTTGAATCGATCGACGTCAGCGCCGATCAGGATACGTGCGAGGTCGAGGAACTGGCGAAGAATGCCATCAGGAAGATCGACGACGGTTCCGGCGTGCTCGTCATTACGGACGTCATGGGTGGTACGCCGTCCAATTGCACATTGGGATTATGTGGCGTCGACAACGTGCAGGTCATCGCCGGCATCAGTTTGCCGATGCTGCTGCGCGCAATTACGTATCGCAACGACACTTTGGACGTCGTGGTGGAAATGGCGCTTGCCGGAGGGCAGGGCGGCGCGGTCAGGGTAGACAACCGCGTCAGGCTGGCGTCGAATTGATTGAACAATAGTCACAATAAAAATGATCCAACAGGAAATCGAAATCATCAACAAGCTCGGGCTGCACGCACGGGCTTCTGCCAAGCTGACGCAGCTGGCGGCAAAATACAAAAGCGAAGTGTGGATGACGCGCAACCAGCGCCGCGTCAATGCCAAGTCCATCATGGGCGTCATGATGCTGGCGGCCGGCAAGGGCTCCAAAGTCACGCTGGAAACCAACGGCCCCGATGAAAAGGAGTGTTTCGAGGCCTTGGAAACACTGATTCAGGATAAATTCGGCGAAGGCGAATAAACGCGCTTCGTTGCCTTTGCGCGGCGCACCGCGTCGTGTGGCACTTCACACAAAGGCCGTTCCGATGACTTCATTTACGCTTCACGGCATTCCTGTTTCGCGCGGCATCGCGATCGGCCGTGCGCATTTGCTTGCGCCGGCGGCGCTCGACGTGCGGCACTATTTGATCGCAGCCGATCAGGTCGAAGCGGAGGTCGCGCGCCTGCAGTCGGCCATCGCGACCGTGCATACCGAATTGCAGGCGATCTGGAACACGCTGCCCAAGGATGCACCGGCGGAGCTTGGCGCCTTCATCGACGTGCATGCGCTGATCCTGTCGGACCCGATGATTTCCGAGATGCCGCTGGAGATTATCCGTTCGCGCCACTACAACGCGGAATGGGCGCTGGTCACGCAGATCGAGCAGCTCTCCTCGCAGTTCGAGGAGATCGAAGATGCCTATCTGCGCGAGCGCAAGTCCGACATCGAACAGGTCGGTGAACGGATACTGAAGGTGTTGACCGGCAGTGCCGGGCTGCTGGCGCCAGGGCCGGGCGATGAAGCGGTAAGCATGATTGTCGTTGCGCACGATATTTCACCGGCCGACATGCTGCAGTTCCGCGATCGTTCCTTCCATGGCTTCGTCACAGATGTCGGCGGGCAGAACTCGCATACCGCGATCGTCGCGCGCAGCCTGGACATTCCGGCCACAGTCGGCATGTCGAATGCATCGGCGCTGATCGAGCAGGGCGATTGGGTCATCATCGATGGCGATGCGGGTGTGGTGGTCGTCGACCCGAATCCGGTCGTGCTGGATCAGTATCGCGATCTGCAAACGCGTCAGCTGCGGGAGCGCAAGAAGCTCGGCAAGTTGAAAAAAACCGCGTCCGTCACGCTGGACGGTACGCCGATCTCGCTGCTGGCCAACATCGAATTGCCCGAGGATTGCGGCCATGCGATGGAAGTCGGCGCGCATGGCGTCGGTCTGTTCCGTTCCGAATTCCTGTTTCTCGGCCGTGCCAGCCATCATCTGAAGCTCCCATCGGAAGAAGAGCAATTTATCGCCTACAAACAGGCGGTGATCGCGATGAAGGGGCGGCCGGTCACGATCCGTACGCTGGACATCGGCTCCGATAAACCGATCGACGAGGATGAGCAGACCTCGCTGAACCCGGCGTTGGGCCTGCGTGCAATCCGCTATTGCCTGGCCGAACCGCACATGTTCATCACACAGCTGCGCGCGATTCTGCGCGCATCGGCCTACGGCCCGATCAAGCTGCTGATTCCGATGCTGGCCCATGCTTTCGAAATTGAACAGACGCTGGCGATGATCGAGCAAGCGAAGGGGCAATTGCGTGACGCGCGCATCAAGTTCGATGAAGAGATTCCGGTCGGCGCGATGATTGAAGTGCCGGCGGCCGCGCTGGCCTTGCCGATGTTCATCAAGCGGCTCGATTTCATGTCGATCGGCACCAACGACCTGATCCAGTACACACTGGCCATCGACCGCGTCGATCACGAAGTCGCGCATCTATACGATCCGCTGCATCCGGCCGTGCTGCAGCTGCTGTCGTTGACTTTCTCGACGTGTGCAAAAGCGGGCGTGCCGGTCTCGGTCTGCGGTGAAATGGCGGGCGATATCCGTCTGACTCGCCTGCTGCTGGGTCTGGGCTTGCGCGAGTTTTCGATGCATCCCTCGCAGCTGCCTGCGGTCAAATACGAGATTCTGAACAGCGATCTGAGAGTGCTGACACCGAAAACCCGTCGCATCGTGCGGCTGTACGAGCCGCACGCGATCGCTGAAGCGGTCGCGCAACTGCGCGTGCTGTAGGCGCTACACGAGGCCGAACCAGCCCAGCAGTGCGCCGGCGCCGAGCAGCCACAGGATGTGGATGCGGGTTTTTAGCACCAGTACCACCGTGACCGCGGTGATGAGCCACAGCGGCCAGTCCCGTGCCGGCTGGTCCGGCGTGCTCGCCAATATCCAGCCGGTCGCCAGCACGAGTCCCACCACCACAGGTGCCATGCCTTGCTTGAAGGCGCGCACAGAGCGCAGATGCTGATTGCGGTGTGCCCAGCTCGTGGCCATGTACGTCGCGATTGTGCTCGGCAACAGCATGCTGGCGATCGCCAGCAGTGCTGCCATCAGGCCGGTTGCCGTGGTGCCGGCATTCAGCCCGATGTTCCATCCCATCAGCGCGACGAACAAAATGTTGGGTCCCGGCGCAGCTTGCGCAATCGCGATCGACGACGTGAATTGATCATCGGTCAGCCAGTGCTGTTCGCCGACCAGGTAACGATGCATGTCCGGCGCCGTCGCAATCGCGCCGCCAAGCGAGATCAGCGACAGCGACAGATAATGCAGCGTCAGCTGCAACCAATCCGCCATGGTGAAGTGCAGATGCAGCGCCGTGTTCATGGTTTCAGCTTCCTGTACGCCAGCGCGCAGGCGATGACGCCGAGACCGAACAAGGGATAGATCAGCGGCAGGTGCAGTACCGCGACTGCGACGAAGCACAGGCCGCCCAGCAGCAGGCATAGCGGCAGTCCCACGGCATTCTTGTGCAACGCGCCGAGCAGCCGAATGCCGGTGGCAATGATCAGGCCCGACGCGACCGCACCCATTGCGCGCAGGATGCGCACTACATGCGGCTCGTGTGCATAAGGCGCATATAGCACCGCGATCACAAGAATCAGGATCAGCGGTACGGTGAGCATGCCGGCGAAGGCCGCCAGCGCCCCGCGCCAGCCGAAGTAGCGGCCGCCGATGATCAGCGAGAGATTGACCACATTGGGCCCCGGCATGATCTGCGCGACAGCCCAGTCTTCGACGAATTCCTCGCGCGTCAGCCATCGCTTGCGTTCGACCAGTTCCCGCTGCACGACCGCCATCACGCCGCCAAAACCCTGCAAGGCGAGCAGCGTGAAGGAAATGAACAGGTCGGACAGCGATTGCGGGCACGGCCGCTCGGTCGATGTTTCGGAAATGTCGGGGCGGCTTGCCTGTGTGTTCATATTGCGAAATGCGCGGTA
Source organism: Oxalicibacterium sp. (assembly GCA_036263255.1). Lineage (GTDB taxonomy): Bacteria > Pseudomonadota > Gammaproteobacteria > Burkholderiales > Burkholderiaceae_D > Oxalicibacterium. Next base: position 8,390 of record DATAHI010000030.1, read on the forward strand.
GCGGATGCGCCGCCGTTTTGCTGATACCCCGGAGTTCGGCGCAGGGCCAAGTGTACACCGGGTGCAGAGTCGCAAGCGCAGCGTGCCTGCGTTTGACGGCGCGGGGCGAGTTGGCTATTCTTACGACATTGCGCCGATTTGACACCAGCTTGCGGGCGCATAACAAATACGGCTAAAGCGCGTGCTCGAATCAGTCCCGAGAGCCCGAACGCTAATCGCTTTCGGGCTTTTTGTTTTTTGCGAACCGGAACGGCGATCTGATCGCCCGTTCATGAATAGATAACATGAGCTCCTCTATCGGAATCGTCTCGCCGCAGTCGATGTTTTTCGCGGAGCCGCTGAAATTGCAGAGCGGTGCCGAGATCGCGGAATACACGCTGGTGTACGAGACCTACGGCACGCTGAATGCCGACCGCTCGAACGCGGTGCTGGTGTGCCACGCGCTGAACGCCTCTCATCATGTCGCCGGCCGCTACAGCGAAGACGCCGGCAGCACCGGGTGGTGGGACAACATGGTCGGCCCCGGCAAACCGGTCGACACCGATCGCTTCTTCGTCATCGGCATCAACAACCTCGGCTCCTGCTTCGGGTCGACCGGACCGATGCACGACAATCCTGCCACCGGCAAACCCTACGGCGCGCACTTTCCGGTGGTGACGGTGGAAGATTGGGTGCATTCGCAGGCACGCCTGGCCGATGCGCTCGGCATCGAACAGTTCGCTGCGGTGATGGGCGGCTCGCTTGGCGGCATGCAGGCACTGACCTGGAGTTTGTTGTACCCGCAACGCGTGCGGCACTGCGTGGTGATCGCGTCCACGCCGAAACTGTCGACACAGAATATCGCTTTCGACGACGTGGCACGCCAGGCCATTCTGAGCGATCCCGATTTCCATGGCGGCGATTTTTACGCGCATGGTGTGGTGCCGAAAAATGGCCTGCGCGTCGCGCGCATGATCGGCCATATCACCTATCTGTCGGACGACGTGATGGCGGCCAAATTCGGTCGGGATTTGCGCTCGGGCAGTTATCAGTTCGGTTTCGGTATCGATTTCGAGATCGAATCCTATCTGCGCTATCAAGGCGACAAGTTTTCCGAATACTTCGACGCGAATACGTATTTGCTGATCACCAAGGCGCTCGATTACTTTGATCCCGCGAGAAATTTCGGCGGTGATTTGACCAAAACGCTGGCGGATACCTGCGCCGAATTCCTGCTCGTGTCTTTCAGCACCGATTGGCGCTTCGCTCCCGAACGCAGCCGCGAGATCGTCGAAGCGCTGGTCAAGAACCAGCGCAAGGTCACCTATGCCGAAATCGACGCGCCGCATGGCCACGATGCGTTCCTGCTCGACGACGCACGGTACATGAATGTGGTGCGTTCCTATTTCGAACGTGCGTGGCAGCAGATCGAGTCGCAGCAGGAAGCAAGGGGAGCGCGCGCATGAATTTCCAGCAACTCAGCGGTTTGCGTCCGGACCTCGCCTTCATCGCGCACTGGGTGGCGCCGAATACGCGCGTACTCGATCTCGGCTGCGGCGACGGCGTCATGCTCGATTATCTGCAAACGGACAAGGGCTGCAGCGGTTACGGCATCGAGATCGACGACGAGCGCATCCCGCAATGCATTGCGCGGGGCGTGCAGGTCATTCAGCGCGATCTCGAAGCCGGGCTGTCCATCTTCGATGACAACTCCTTCGATACGGTGCTGTGCCTGTCTGCGTTGCAGATGATGAAGAACGTCGAAGGCGTGCTGCGCGACATCGCACGCGTCGGCCGTGAAGCGATCGTATCGTTTCCAAATTTCGCCTACTGGCCGCATCGCATCGCCTTGCTGCGCGGTCACATGCCGGTATCGAAAAGCCTTCCTTATGATTGGTACGACACACCGAATCTGCGTTGCGCAACGATCCAGGATTTCTCGGCGCTCGCCAATGAAGTCGGCCTGGAAGTCATTGAGTGCGTCGCGCTCGATGACGGCAAGCCAGTGTCCTTCTTGCCGAATTGGCGCGGCAGCCTGGCGGTGTTCCGCCTGCGGAAAAAATAGTCTTCAGGGCTTCGGCGTTACCGGCACGACTTTCGCCGCGAACCATAGCAGCACGATGACCGGCACGCCGAGCAGCGCAGTGCCGGTGAAGAAACTGGCGTAGCCGTAGGCATCGACATACACGCCTGAATAGCCTGCGAGGAATTTCGGCAGCAGCAGCATGATGGAGCTGAACAACGCATACTGCGTTGCCGAATAGCTGATGTTGGTCAGGCTGGACAGGTAGGCGATGAAGGCTGCACTGGCAATGCCGCCCGACAGATTGTCCGCCGAGATGACGAGGATCAATGCCTGCACGTCGTGTCCATGACCGGCCAGCCACACAAACAGCAGGTTGCTCGCCGAACTCAGAATCGCGCCGGTGGCGAGAATGCGCATCATGCCAAAGCGCATCGACAACGCACCACCGATGAAGGCACCGAGCAGCGACATCACGATACCGAAAATCTTGGTGACGGCTGCCACCTCGTCCTTCGTATAGCCCATGTCGACATAGAACGGGTTGGCCATGATCCCCATCACGACGTCGCTGATGCGATAGATCGCAATCAGCGCCAACACAATCACCGCCTGCCAACGGTAGCGCAACAGGAAATCGCGGAAAGGACCGATCACGACATCGTCGAGCCAAGTCTTCAGATCCTTGGCCGGCGGCAGGGCGCGGCGTGCCGGTTCGGCGGAAAACAGCACGGTGATCACACCGACCAGCATCGACGCTGCCATCACGAGATACGCGACGCGCCAGGCACTGGCTTGATAGATGTCGGCGCTGATCTGTGCGCGCGCGGCGATCCACAGTACGCCGGCACCAGCCCAGATCATCGCGAGGCGATAGCCGGTCTGATAGCTCGCGGCAAGCGCGGCCTGGCGGTCGACGTCGGCTGATTCGATGCGGAAGGCATCGAGCGAGAT
>DATAHI010000031.1:0-15293 GCA_036263255.1 Oxalicibacterium sp.
GAACGGCTAGATGTGTGTGGCCACTTGCATCATATGTCCTTCCGGCAAAAAGGTGCAAGCGTATATCGTCATTTATCCGCGCTTCACAGCAGTCGCCGCGCTGCCGCCGGTATTGATGCTTTTTTAAGTCTACAAATCGCGTAAAAAATAACGACCCGGCATGCACGCGGCATGGCGGATCGTTCGAGAGGCAAACTCAAGCGAGCGACGATTGAATGATGGCGCGTGGGCCGATCCGGCGTACCGGATGCAGATGCTGCAGGAACTGCATGGTCGACGCCTCCCATGAAAATGTCACGGCATGCTCGCGCACCTGCTCGCGCGGAAGCGTCAACGCCTCGCTGCAAGCAAGTGCGAGGTCGTCTTCGAGAAAACCAGATTTTCCATGCGCCACGACGTCGCGCGGCCCTTCGACCGGATAGGCCGCAACCGGCACACCGCAAGCCATTGCTTCGGCCAGCACCAGGCCGAAGGTATCGGTCCGGCTCGGGAAGACGAACACATCGGCGCAGTTGTAATAGGCGGGCAGCGCCTCATGCGGCTTGGCGCCGAGGAAGCGCACTTCTGGATATTTCGCTTCCAGCTCCTCGCGCATCGGCCCGTCACCGATCACCCATTTTGCGCCGGGCAGTGAAAGCTGCAGGAATGCTTCGATGTTCTTTTCCACAGCAAGGCGGCCGACGTACAGGTACAGCGGCCGGCGCAACGCCACTTTCTCGTCGCGCCAGCCGGGCTTGAAGTAATCGACGTCCACGCCGCGTCCCCAATGCACGACGTTGCGGAAGCCTTCCGCCTTCAGCGCATCCTGCACACCGGGCGTCGGTACCATGATGGCCTTCGAAGGGCCGTGGAACCACTTCAGCCAGCGATAGGAAACCGCCAGCGGCAAGCCGAAGCGCGCTTGCAGATATTCGGGAAAGCGCGTGTGATAGGCCGTAGTGAAATCCAGCCCGTTGCGCAGGCAATAGCGGCGCGCTGCCATGCCGAGCGGCCCTTCGGTCGCGATGTGAATGCAATCCGGATCGAAATCCTCCAGCTCACGCGCCACATGCGAATACGGCTTGTACGCAAGCCGTATTTCCGGATAGGTTGGGCACGCGAAGGTGCGCAGATTCTCTGGCGTGATCATTTGCACCGAATGCCCGTGGCGATGCAGCTGTCTGCTAGTGGCCTTCAGTGTGTTGACGACGCCGTTGATCTGCGGTGTCCAGGCGTCCGTTACGATGGCGATACGCATAATGTCTCCTTCTCTGCCTGCTGCTCCACTTGTTTTCCCGCCTGCGGCATCACGATTTCCTGCCAGCTCACCAGCCGCAATTCGCCCGAGGTCTCCTCCACCAACGCAGACAGGCTCTCGACCCAGTCGCCGTCGTTGCAGTAGCGAATGCCGTCGATGTCGCGTATTTCTGGTTTATGTATGTGGCCGCAGATCACGCCATCGAGCCCGCGGCGGCGTGCCTCGGCGGCCAGCGCGTTCTCGAACGAGGTGATGTAGCTGACTGCGTTCTTGACCTTCAGCTTCAGGTATTGCGACAGCGACCAATATGGCAAGCCGGCGCGGGCGCGCGCGCTGTTGAGCCACTGGTTCCATTTCAGAATCATGGTGTAGAGGTTGTCGCCGACATAGGCAAGCCACTTGGCGCATGCGATCACGCCGTCAAAGCGGTCGCCGTGCAGCACCAGCATGCGCTTTCCCTGCGCGGTCGTATGCACCAGCTCGTCACGCACACGGATGCCGCCGAAGTCGAGGTCGATGAATTGGCGGATCGCTTCGTCATGGTTACCCGGCACGAAGATCACCTTGGTGCCCTTCTTGGCTTTCTTCAGTACCGTCTGCACCACGTCGTTGTGCGCCTGCTCCCAATACCAGCGGCGCTTCAGCTGCCAGCCGTCGATGATGTCGCCGACCAGATACAAGGTTTCGGATTCGGTCGCCCGCAGGAATTCCAGCAGCCGCTGCGCCTGGCAGCCGGTGGTTCCCAGATGCACGTCCGAAATCCAGATGGCGCGAAAACGGATCGGTTCGCGCTTGGCTTCGCCGAGGAAGTCGGCGCTCAGGAATCGGTCGCGCGGCTTCATACCGACTGCGCCTCTTTGAGATAGTGACGGGCATAGCGACTGTCCAGCTTGGCCAAGGGCAGCATCATGAACAGATCGGCGCTATGGAAATCCGGATCCCAGGCCGGCTCCCCGCAAACCCAGGCGCCGCCGCGCAAGTAACCCTTGATCAGCGGCGGCACGTTCGGCACGTGGCCCGGCTTGCGCTCTTCGATCGGAAAAGGCAGGTGCGGCGTCACACGGTATTCGGCCGGCGCCAGATTGGTATCGGACAGCGCGTGGTACAGCGCGGCGGCATTGTGCCCGCCGTCGGCCAAGCTGACGCTGGCGCAGCCGATCAGGTATTCGCAATTCTCGCGCTTCATGAAGGCGGCCAGTCCGGCCCACAGCATCATGATCACGCCGCCGCTGCGATAGTCGGGATGAATACAGGCGCGGCCCGCTTCCGCGATGCTACCGCGCAGATTGTCCAGGCGGCCGAGGTCGAACTCGCTTTCGGAGTAGTACTTGCCGATCTTGCGCGCGGCGCTCGGGCTCAGCACGCGATAGGTGCCGACCACCTTCAAGGTCTTGGTGTCGCGCACGATCAGGTGGTCGCAGTAATCGTCGTATTCGTCCCTGTCTAGCCCTTCCGTATTCGCCAACGTCGACAGCCCCATCGCTTCGATGAAGACCTTGTAGCGCAAACGCTGCACTTCGCGCACTTCTTCCGGAGTACTAGCAAGGCTCAGCGCCAGTTTGGAAAAACTCGCGCTGGAATTTCCTTCGGCATCGGCTGGGATGGTCAGTAATCGCATAGTCGTCCTCGTGGTTGTGACGGGACGAAGCCTAACGGGCGATTACTTCATGAACATGACAGAACGGTGTCAGTTGGATGACACGACAACAGATGAAAAAAGCCGGCGCATGGCCGGCTTTGAACGAAACACGACAATCGTCATTTGTCCTTTTTCGGACGGCCGGCCTTGATCGGCGGCAAACCGTCGATCACCGTCTTGAGTCGCGCGATCTCCATGGATTTGATCAATGCCACGCCTGCACGCAGCAATTCGCTTTTCTTGACCGAGATGCCGATCTTCAGAAAGGCCTTCTTGGTATCGCCGAGCACCTGGTACTCGCCTTCCGGCATCGTGAAGCTGTCGCGTACCAGTTTGACCTTCTTCGTCTTTTCCTTCGCGGCCTGCTTGAGTGCCCGCCCGGCCGGCTCGCCAGTCTGCTTCACCTGCTTGACAGGTGTAGCCTTTTTCGCCGGCGCTTGCTTTACCGGGGCCTTCTTTGCCGCTTTCTTTGCCGCGGCCTTTTTGGCGGGCGCAGCCTTCTTCGCGACTTGTTTCGCCGCCGGCTTGGCGGCGGCTTTCGGCTTTTCGGCTCCGTTTGCGGTGCCGGCCGCCTTTTCTTGCGTTTCCCTGGACATCTGACATCTCCCTTTTCAATAAATAGTATAAACAATATATACAGTTTATACGCTTTCCACAAGCGATCTGAGGAATCGCATTTTTCGACCGCGCACCGATTCATGAACCGGTAACAATTGCCCAGCAGAATCGCGACGTATCTACCGTACCGATTTCCTCTCATGAATCTCAAGTTGCTGCGCCTTATTCTTTCTGCCTCCGTCACCATGTTGATATCTTCGACTGCTGCACTGGCGGAAGACGCCAATACCATCGTGGTCGGCCAGGCAATCGACCTTTCCAGTCCGAACGCCAACATCGGTCGCGATTACGTCGCAGGCATCAAGACCTATTTCGATGCGCTGAATGCCACTGGCGGCATCAACGGCAAGAAGATCCGCTATGTGGTCAAGGACGACCAAGGCGTGCCGGCGGTTGCCGCCAAAATGGCAACGGAACTGATCGAACGAGACCAGGCCGATTTCCTGCTCGGCGGCGTTGGCGACAATGTGACGCAGGCAATCCTCAATGCGCCGGCATTCGCCCGTAGCAATCTGGTGCTGTATGCGCCGCTGGTCGATGCGCTGGATATCAACAATCCGCGCATCCTGTACTGGCGGCCAGGCTATACCCAGGAAGTGCGCCATATCCTGGGACACTTTGGCCAGCTCGGCATGAAGGACCTGGCGGTCGCCTATCAGGACACGGCGGCGGCACAATCGGCATTTCAGAAACTGTCGGCCGAAGTGCGCGCGCGTGGATTGCGCCTGACAGGCACCGTGCGCATCAGCGGCAACGAGCGCCAGAACGATCCAAGTCAGATTGCCAGCCTAGCCGCGAGCAATCCCGGCTTCGTCATCGTGATCGCCGATACATTCGGCACGGCGTTCTTCCTGAAGGAATTCCGCAAGAGCGCGCCGCAGACCTTCGTGGCCGGCACCTCGCTGATCAATCTGGAGACGCTGCGCGAAGTGTCCGGCGCACGCGCAGTCGAATGGACTGTCTTTTCGCAGGTCGTATCCAATCCGACCGCAGGCAAGACGTCGATCCAGCTCGAGCATATGAACATGATCCGCAAATACCGCGACGAGCCGGCATCTTCGCTGACCTTCGAGGGCTTTGTCGCTGCCAAGACACTGGTAAAGGCAATCCAGCGCAGCAAACGGCCGCCGCGCGCGGTACTGCAGGATCTGATGGCGCAGGATGCAACCATCGACCTGGGCGGCCTGACCGCGTCGTTCTCGCCCAAGGATAACCACTTGTCCGCTTATCTGGACATCGCGCTATTCAAGAAGAATGCACTGGTCTTCTAGCGTCACTCAGTTTGCGGCTTGAAACGAATGACGCGGTAGAGATATACCGCAACCAGCAGCACGAGCACGCCCTTGGTAATCGGATCGGCATATTGCTCGACCATCGCATACTGCGACTTCAGCAGATAGCCGGCCATCGCCAGCAAGCCATTCCAGAGAATGGAACCGATCGTTGAATAAATTAGAAATGGCGCCAGCGGCATGCGCAGGATGCCGGGCGGCACGGAGATGAGCGTACGTACAGCAGGCACCAGACGACCGAAGATAAGAACAGTCCGACCGTGACGCCCGAACCAGCGCGTAGCGGCGTCGATCTCCGCCGGCGACACCGTCAGCCAGCGGCCGTGGCGTTCGGCAAGACGATCGATGCGCTGACGGCCGAACAACAGGCCGGCGTAGTACCAGAACAGCGCGCCGGCCACCGAACCGGCTGTGCCCGCGAGAATCACCCAAACAATATTCAGTTCGCCATCTGCGGCCACGTAGCCGGCGAGCGACATGATCAATTCGGAAGGAATCGGCGGGAAAACGTTTTCCATCAGCATCAGGAAGAAAATGCCGATATAGCCGCCTTCGGCCATGATGTCGACGATGAAATCGAACACGTTGTCTCCGGTCGCGCTTGAACAGCAGGTTCAGACGCGGAGCACCGCAAAAGATTCCGCGAAACGACTTCGTTCGCTTTAGCCTTCGATTCGCATCGAAAAATCGATACCGACTTCAGCCCAGGCTTCCTTTTCCTTGCCGATCCAGTACGCCAGCGTCGGGTGATCGCTGACCCATTCGTTGCGAATGTCGAGTTCGATGCGGTTCTTCATTTTGAGCCGCAAGGCGTCGGTTTGCACGTCGATGCGCGCATGCATGAAGACCACCGCCAGCCGCAATGCCAGCACCGCCTTCGTAAAACTTGGATCAGCCAGCAGCTCCGCCACCTTGCGCAGGTTGCCTTTGTGCGCCAGCACCAACCGGCTCATCACGCGCTGTTCGCGCGTCGTGAAACCGGGCAGGTCGGCATTTTCGATCATGTACGCAGCATGCTTGTGATAACCGCTGTGCGAGACGGCTTGGCCGATCTCATGCAGTAAACCGCTCCAGTACAACAGGCGCACGTAACGGTCGTCGCTCGGCTTCAGTTCGGCGTACATCGCCGACGCAAGCTGTGCAACGCGATCGGCGCGCGCGCCGTCGGCGCCGAAACGCTGGCGGAAATCCACTACTGCCTGTTCGCGGCGATCGCGCCTCGTCGCACGCAAATGCAGATCCCACAACACGCCCATACGCAAGCCGGCCTCGATCGGTTTGATGCTCCGGATACCGAGTTCCTGCATCAGGCCGATCAACACAGACAGCCCTCCGGCCACGCCGGTGGCGCGATCGGCCTTCATGCCGGCCAGATCGATACGGCTCGTATGACCGAACTGGATCAGTTTGCGCTTCAATGCCTCAAGGCTTTTCAGCGTCGGGTCGGCATCGCCCAGGCCATTCTTCACGATCGCATCGGCAATCGCACGTATCGTGCCCGAGGAGCCATAAGCGGTCGTCCAGAGTTCCGGCCGGAACAGCGGCGCCGCATCCTCGAAACGCGAACGCGCAGACAGAATCGCGGCATCGAAGGCCGCGGCCGAGAGATCGCCGTTACGAAAAAAATTCAGATTCTGCGGGACGGTACCGATAGTGAAGGATTCCACCTGCTCGATCTTCTGACCGCGGCCAAGAATCAGCTCGGTGGAGCCGCCGCCGATATCCATCACCAGCCGGCGTTCGTTGGACGGCAGCATGCTCGCCACGCCCATGTAGATCAGGCGGCCTTCTTCCTCGCCGGAGATGATCTCGATCGGATAGCCGATCGCCGCTTCCGCTGCCGGCATGAAGTCGGCCGCATTGCCCGCCACGCGTATCGTGTTGGTGGCAACCACGCGCACGTCGGCCAGCGGATAGGCGCTGAGAATTGCATTCAGGCGCGCCAGCGAAGCAACGGCCGCGTCGATCGCTTCGGGACGAAGATTGCCCTTCTCGTCCAGCCCTGCCGCAAGTCGTATCGGGTCGCGCGCACTCTTGATGATGCGCATCGTTTCGCCATCGTGCCGGCCGATATGCAGGCGAAAGCTGTTGGAACCCAGATCTACTGCAGCAAGCATGCCACCCTTTCCTGTTGGAGCGCTTCCGAAAAACCTTTGACGATAAGCAGGCTGCGTGACTTCATCATGACAACGCTCGGATCATTCATGCAAAAGTCTCGCGCGGCGAAATCGACGCGAATTGTTTATACCATTTATCCGACCTGACTGAACAGCAAAAGATCGGCAAACGACGCGCGAAATTCAGCCAAACTTCCTTGCCGCATCCAATGCCAGACCGGTGCCTATGCTGCCGAAGCGATCGCCTTCAACGCACTTCGCGTCAGGCAGCAAGGCGGCAACGCGTTCGCGCAGCAGACGCACGCCGCTGGAGCCTCCGGTGAAGAAGACCGTATCGACCTCGTCTGCGTTCAATCCGGCATCGCGCAGCAACTCGGTTACGGTCGTTTCGATATCGGATACCAGCGCACCGATCGACACATCGAAGACTGCACGCTGCAATGCCAGCACATGCGGCGGCGACAGACGATCCAGCTGCAAGGCGGTACCCTCGGCTTCCGACAAGGCGATCTTTCCCTCCTCCACCTTCAGGGCGAGCCAGTGACCATCGCGACGTTCGATCAGATGCAGCAGGCTCGCGAGCTTGTCCTTCTCGCAGGCGTCGCGGTAGACATCCTTGATCTGCAGCCAGACCTTCTGCGTGTATGCCTGATTGATCGTGTGCCAGGTGGCGAGATTGAAGTAGTAGCTGGACGGCACCTCGCTGCCGCTGGCAAGCCGGCTGCCGAGGCCGAGCAGCGGCATCACACTCGACAGGCTCAGATATTTGTCGAAATCGGTGCCGCCGATATGGATGCCACCATTGGCCAGAATGTCGCCGCGCCGTTCGGTGTGCCGTGCGCGCTGCGGCGACAGGCGCACCAGCGAGAAGTCCGAGGTGCCACCGCCGATATCCGCGATCAGGACCAGTTCTTCGCGGTCGATCTGCGATTCGTAATCGAAAGCGGCGGCAATCGGCTCATATTGAAAGGCGATGTTCGCAAAACCGACCGAGTGTGCGACTTCGCGCAATGTATCTTCGGCCAGCCGGTCGGCCGCTTCATCGCCATCGACGAAGAACACCGGTCGTCCCAGCACCGCATTATCGAATCGCCGGCCGGCTTCGCGTTCGGCGCGCCGCTTCAGTTCACCGATGAATTGCGCCAGCAGCATGCGAAACGGCAGCGCCCTGCCCATCACTTCGGTCTGGCCTTCCAGCAATTCGGTGCCGAGGAGGCTCTTCAGCGAACGCATCAGCCGGCCTTCGTAGCCCTGCAGATAATTGTCGAGCGCCGCGCGACCGTAATAGACCTGCTCCTCGTCGGCATTGAAGAAAACCACCGACGGCAGGGTCACCTTGCCGTCTTCCAGCGCAAGCAGCGCCGGAAGGCCGGGACGATGCCAGCCGACAGTCGAATTGGAGGTGCCGAAATCGACACCGCATGCAATCGTCATCGTGCTTCCTTGATCAAGGGGCATGATGATACGGCAAACGTTGACGTTCCTCTATCCGCTGCGTGGAACAATCCATCGCCGAGTCGAAATTCTCCCGTATGCAGTGCGGGCAATCTGACAGCATGGTCTGCAAAATGGGACTAGAATCGACCGCAATCCGCCATTCGCGATGCCGTTCCGGCATGCAACTTCAAGGAGTTCATCATGGTCAATGTTGCCTTGCAGGCTCGTCTGGAAGCCAAACCGGGGAAGGAAAAGGAGCTTGAAGAATTTCTTCGTGCGCAGTTGTCCTACGCACTAGGCGAACCGGATACGCTGGCCTGGTTTGCGATCAAGCTGGACGAGCGCACGTTTGGGATCTTTGACGCCTTCGAGGACGAGTCGGGCCGCCAGGCGCATCTCAACGGCGAAATCGCGAAGAATCTTGGCAAGATTGCCGCTGACCTGCTGGCAAAGCCGCCGACGATCGACAAGCTCGACGTGATCGCCTCCAAACTGCCGAACAGCGGCGAAGTGCCCGATTCGCTCGGTTGAGCCCTGGTGCGGACGCAAGTAAAATAAGCGCTTCTGCAGGAGAACGACATGAACCGCACCTGGGGTAACGAACTGGATGAAGAGATCGACGACGATATTGCGCCTGATCTCGAATCCCTGATCCCTTCCCGCCAACGGCATCAAGGCGACATCGGCACACGCGACTATTACGACCGTCTGGACCGCATGGCGCGCGAGATCAGCGACAAGCAGCGTTGAGCGCGATGGCACAATAAAAAGACCGGCTACCGCCGGTCTTTTTTGATTCCAACGCCCGCTTTCGCATTACTCGATGAGTTAATTCTTCATCACCATATTGGCATCGCGTGCCAGCCGCCATTTGCCATCCGCTTCCTTGCGCAGGATGGTCAGCGTCCAGCCGGACATTGCCGTCGGCGCACCGCCTTCCGGCGTGATCGTCAACTGCAGATAATTGCGCAACCAGGCCCAGTCGCCATGCACGTGACATTCGCGAACCTCGGCCGAGCCCTGAAGCTTCAGGTTATTCATTCCCTGCGCGTCTGCGACGAATTCCTTTTTCCCGAACGGCGGCCGGCCCGGCGTCATAAAGACGACGTCTTCGCTCATCAAGCCAAGAACGGTCGGCAGATCGCGATCCATGCTGGCCCGCATCCAGGTATCTACCAGTTCGCGTACCGCGCGTTCGTCTTCCGTCATGGCTTACTCCTGCTTCAGAATGTCAATCGCTGCACGCCTTCCGCCGTACCGAGCAGTGCGATGTCGGCGCCGCGCCGCGCGAACAAGCCCACCGTTACCACGCCGGGAATATCGTTGATCTGTGCTTCCAGCGCGGCCGGATCGGCAATTTGCAAACCGTGTACGTCGATGATGCTGCAGCCGTTGTCTGTGACGACGGCCTTGCCGTCCTTTACGCGCAAACGCGGTTCGCCGCCGAGCGCAGCCAGACGGCGCGTCACCGATGCCTGGGCCATCGGAATCACTTCGACGGGCAACGGAAACTTTCCGAGCATGTCGACCAACTTGGAGCCGTCTGCGATGCAGACGAACTTAGCGGCTACCGAGGCGACAATCTTTTCGCGCGTCAGTGCCGCGCCGCCGCCCTTGATCATGGCGCCTTGCGACGTGATCTCGTCCGCGCCGTCGATGTAGACCGACATTGCCGAGACCTCGTTCAGGTCGTAGACCTTGATGCCGTGGGACTGCAAGCGTTGAGCCGTCGCTTCGGATGAGGCGACAGCGCCCTTGATGCGTTCCTTGATTTTGCCCAATTCGTCGATGAAAAAATTGGCAGTGGAGCCGGTGCCGACACCGATGATCTCGCCGTCCACTACATAGTCGATGGCAGCGCGCGCGACTGCCTGTTTCAATTCATCTTGGGTCATGATTGCAAAAAATAGGAGGGAAACTTGCATTTTAACGGATGGGCCGGCCCAGCCGCACCGCCGTGACGACACGCTATACTTGCACCATTTCCTGACCTTCTTCCGGCCTGAAAAATTCGCAGGGCCGGCTCCCTACTCGCCATCCATGCTGAGTCCTTTCAATCTTCTGTTGATTACCGGCGGCTTCTGCATCGTGATGCTGTTCGTGCTGTGCTCGCTACTGCGCAGCGGCATCGCGGGCATTCGCGATTGGGTGGTGGCGAACGCCATGGCCGCGATTTCGCTGCTGCTGTTCGCCGGGCGCGGCCACATTCCAGATCTGCTCTCCATCGAAGCGGCAAACACGCTGCTGGCAGGTGCGATCGCCATGATTTACGCCGGCTTTTGCCGTTTCTTCGGCCGGCAGGTTCCGGCCCGCCTGCTGTGGTCCGGCCTGGGGACTGTCCTATTGCTGCTGCTCTTGTTCCACTATGGCTGGAATTCGGTCGCCTGGCGCACGGTGACCGTTTCGATTTTCCACGGCACGATCTCGCTTGCCATCGCGTGGACCATATTCAAGCACACGGAAGTGGCGCGCTCGCGTTACCCGTATCGATTCACCGCCATCATGGCTCTGCTATTCGCCAGCGGCCACTGGTTCCGCGGCTTCATCTACGGCGCACACATCGACGTGCTGACAACCAACATCCAGACTACGATCTGGAACATCGTGTTTTTGTCGATCGGCACGCTCGTCATGCCGATCTTCACGATGGGCGCGGTAATGATGGTGCACGACAAGATGATGAGCAAGGCGCAGGATGCCGCCAATCGCGACTTTCTGACCGGCGCCTGGTCGCGCCGCGCGTTCTTCGAATTTGCGGAACGCGAATTGCTGCGCGTACAGCGCAACGGGCGCGCGATGTCGCTGATGGTGTTCGACGTCGATCACTTCAAGCGCATCAACGATACCTGGGGGCACGCAGTGGGCGATCGCGTGCTGCTCGACATCGTGCAGCGCGCCAATCGCGAAATCCGCAGCATGGATTACCTGGCGCGCCTCGGCGGCGAAGAGTTTGCGGTATTGCTGCCGGAAATCGGCGCTTCGGGAGCTAGAACGGCCGCCGAGCGCCTTCGCGCGGCACTGGAAACCGCATCGACCGCATCGAGCGCGCAGCAGCCTGAAGAAAAAGCAAGCTATACCGTCAGCATCGGCGTGGCGACGCACCAGGGATCGGAATCGGTCGCCGAGCTGCTGCATCGCGCCGACATCGCACTGTACGAAGCCAAGGCAAGCGGCCGCAACAGGGTCGTCGCAGCGTCTGCTGCTACGACTGACTTAGCCGCGATGCAGCCTGTGCCAGCTCCGTAACCTTCGCCCAATCGCCGGCCGCCAGCAGTTCCGGAGGCGTCAACCACGAACCACCGACGCACACGACGTTCTTGCACGCGAGGAATTGCGGCGCCGTCTGCTGCGAAATGCCGCCGGTCGGGCAGAACTGCATATCGGGCAAGGGCCCGGCAAGCGCATTCAGCATGCCGACGCCCCCTGCCGGCACTGCGGGAAACAGTTTCAGCTGACGCAAGCCGACTTCACGCGCAGCCAGCACTTCGGACGGCGTCATCACGCCAGGCAGCAGCGGCAAGCCGCTGGACTGCGCTCCTTCGATCAATTCCGTCGTCAGGCCGGGCGACACGCCGAACACGGCCCCCGCATCGCGCGCGGCGGCAAATTCTTCGCGTCGCGTCAGCGTGCCGACGCCGACGATCGCATCCGGCACCTGTTCGGCAATCGCGCGGATCGCGTTCAAACCATGTTCAGTACGCAGCGTGACTTCGAGCACGCGGATACCGCCCGCCACCAGCGCACGCGCGAGCGGCACTGCGTGGTTCAGGTCGTCGATGGCGATCACCGGAATCACCGGCGAGACTTGCATGATGTCGATCAGCTTCATGGAGCGGCTCATATCGTTTGTTGAACGTGGGTGTCTTCGTCGCTGAAGGGCTCGGCACTCTTCTTCGGCTGATTGATCTCGGTCGAAGTCGGCTCTACCAAGTGCGGCAGACCAAAGGTGGTCGCCCCCTCTTCCGCGATCGTGGCGGATGCACGGAACATCGCAAACAGTTCACGCCCCATGCCAACCATGTTGGACGACAGGTCGCCCACCGCGTGCGGCCGCCGGTTCCATTCTTCTTCTGCCACCAGCGCCTGCAGCACGCCACTCTCTGCGTCCAGACGGATCACATCGCCGTTGCGCACACGACCCAGCGGGCCGTTGGCCAATACCTCGGGCGATACATGGATCGCAGCAGGCACCTTGCCCGATGCGCCAGACATGCGGCCGTCGGTCACCAGTGCAACGTGATAACCCGCATCCTGCAGACTGCCGAGCGCCGGCGTGAGCGCATGCAGTTCCGGCATGCCGTTCGCCTTCGGGCCCTGGAAGCGCACCACGGCGACGAAGTCCTGATTGAGCTTGCCGTCCTGGTAGCAATGCATGAATTCTTCCTGCGAATTGAATACGATGGCCGGTGCCTCCACCTTGCGGTGCTGCGGCTTGACAGCGGAGACCTTGATCACCGAGCGGCCCAGATTGCCGGTCAGCAGTCGCAGGCCGCCATCCGGCGAAAACGGCGACTTCGCGCCGCGCAGTACGTTCTCGTCGCCACTCTGTTCCGGCACCGGCTTCCAGACGACGCGCTCGCCGTCGAGGAAGGGTTCAGCGCAATAGTCGCGCAGACCCTTGCCCAGAATCGTCGTCACGTCTTCGTGCAGCAGGCCGGCATCGAGCAGCTCGCGGATCACGAAACCGGTGCCACCGGCAGCACGGAAGTGATTGACGTCTGCCTCGCCGTTTGGATAGATGCGCGTCAGCAGCGGGATCACGGCCGACAGCCTGTCGAAGTCGTTCCAGTCGATCACGATACCGGCCGCCTTCGCGATTGCGACCAGATGGATCGTGTGATTGGTGGAACCACCAGTAGTCAGCAGCGCGATCATTGCATTCACGATCGCCTTTTCGTCGACCAGGCGACCGACGGGGGTGAACTGCTTGCCTTGCGCGGTAATGGCAACCGCGCGCTTGGCGGCTTCCACCGTCACCGCATCACGCAGCGGTGTGTTCGGCGTAATGAACGCCACACCAGGCAGGTGCAAACCCATTACTTCCATCAGCATCTGGTTGCTGTTGGCCGTGCCATAGAACGTGCAGGTGCCAGGATCGTGATAAGACTTGCTTTCTGCTTCCAGCAAACCTTCACGATCGATCTTGCCTTGCGCGTACAGCTGGCGAATGCGCGACTTTTCCGAATTCGACATACCGGTCGTCATCGGACCGCCTGGAATGAACACGGCCGGCAGGTGGCCGAAGTGCAAGGCACCGATTAGCAGGCCCGGCACGATCTTGTCGCAAATGCCGAGATAGACGGCCGCGTCGAACATGTTGTGCGACAGCGCAACCGCGGTCGCCATGGCAATCGTGTCGCGTGAAAACAGCGACAGTTCCATGCCCGGCTGGCCTTGCGTGATGCCGTCGCACATGGCTGGCGTACCGCCGGCAAACTGCGCGACGCCGCCAGCGTCGCGCACTGCATCCTTGATGATGTGCGGGAAGCGCTCGTACGGCTGATGCGCCGACAGCATGTCATTGTAGGCAGAGACGATCGCGACCGAAGGCAGGCGCTGCTGCTTCAACACCAGCTTGTCATTCGACGGAAATGCCGCGAAGCCATGCGCAAGATTGGTACAGGACAAGGTCGCACGATGCACGCCTTTTCCGATGGAGTCGTCCAGTTGCTTCAGATAGGCAGCGCGGTAGGGGCGGCTGCGCTCGATGATCCGCTCGGTGACGGCAGAGACGACGGCGTTGAGCGTCATAGGAAATCCTCAAAGGCAGGGCTGAAATTTTACTACAACAAATCGTGCAATCTGATCGGCGGGGCGGGTTACCACATCGATATCATGGTTGCTTTGTCTATCCATCATGACATGAAATTCCCGAAGCGACCGGACTTGGAAAAGCGCACCCCGAAGGAACTTTCCTTTCCTTGAAGCATCCGTGTACTGCTGAGCAGATTTTTGCTTTTCGGACAACGCCGTAGGGCCGCCAGGCAATGCCGGCAATTTGTAGTGAAATTACCATTCCTGATGTATAGTTACCTAAACGATCGTCCATCGCCACCATGCGTGAACCTCTGACTTCCTCTGCCGCCTACCTCGCATTGCAACAGCATTCGATGGATCCCGGGATCCGCAACCTGCGCGCATTGTTCGCCGCCGACTCCGACCGTTTTGCCCGATTTTCACTAGAGGGCGCCGGTCTGTTTCTCGACTTTTCGAAGAATCTGATCGACCAACAGACGCTAGCGTTGCTGCTGACGCTGGCACGCGACCGTCAGGTCGATTTGCTGCGCGACGCAATGTTCGCCGGAAAAAAAATCAACCTAACCGAACATCGTGCCGTCTTGCATACGGCATTGCGTGCACCACGCGATGCAAGCTTGGAGCTGGATGGCCGCCAAATCGTTCAAGACGTGCATGCCGTGCTGGACAGCATTGCGGTGTTTTCGGACAAGGTCCGCTCGGGCGCATGGCGCGGCCATGACGGTCAGCAGATTACCGACGTCGTGAACATCGGCATCGGCGGATCGTTCCTCGGTCCCAAGATGAGCTGCGAAGCACTGCGAGCGTTCGCACATCCGCAGCTGCGCATGCATTTCGTGTCGAATGTCGACGGGCACGATCTCGACGCGGTCTTGTCGTGCATCAATCCTGCAACGACGCTGTTCATCGTTGCCTCGAAGATGTTCAACACATCCGAGACCATGGCGAATGCGCATTCGGCGCGCGCCTGGTTCCTGCAGCATGCAGACGAAGCGGCGCTGCCGAAACACTTTGTCGCTGTTTCCACCAATCTGCAGGCGGTGCAGGCATTCGGCATCGCTCCCGAAAACATGTTCCCTTTCTGGGACTGGGTCGGCGGCCGCTATTCGGTATGGTCGGCAATCGGACTGCCGCTCGCGCTGTCCATCGGCATGGAGCGCTTCCGCGAATTTCTTGCCGGCGCACGCGCGATGGAC
>DATAHI010000032.1:0-5400 GCA_036263255.1 Oxalicibacterium sp.
GATCAGGGTCAGTGGCCCTGGCCAAAAGGCGTCGATCAGCTTGCGCGCGTCGTCGGGAATCGATGAAACCCAATGCAACAGATCAGCTTCCGGCGCCACGTGCACGATGACAGGATGATTGGAAGGCCGGCCCTTGGCTTCATAGATGTAAGCAACCGCGCAGGGATTTTCCGCATCGGCGCCGAGGCCGTACACCGTCTCGGTCGGAAACGCGACCAGCTCTCCGCGTTCCAGCCGCTGTGCTGCATCGCGAATCGCGAAACTGTCCAGAGAGGTGTCAGACATGAAGCAGGCGGCTGCTGATCAGGCGGGGATGCCGAGAATTTCGCAGGCCTTGCGCAGATTCGCCTGTGCCTCCGCCAGCGTAGGCGCGACAAAAGTGATGTGGCCCATCTTGCGCGCGCGGCGCGGGCTGTCCTTGCCGTACAGATGCAGGTTCGCGCCCGGCAATGCGAGCACGCGTTCCCAGGCGGGTTCGCGCGGCGTGGCGCTCTTGTCGTCACTGCCGGCCTCGAACCAGATGTCGCCGAGGATGTTCAGCATCGCCGCCGGCGAATGCTGGCGCACGTCACCCAAAGGCAAACGCGCCATCGCGCGCGCCTG
The DNA here is from genome assembly GCA_036263255.1 of Oxalicibacterium sp. Lineage (GTDB taxonomy): Bacteria > Pseudomonadota > Gammaproteobacteria > Burkholderiales > Burkholderiaceae_D > Oxalicibacterium. The sequence goes on from DATAHI010000032.1 coordinate 604, forward strand.
CTGCGCGAACTGACTGGTGACGCAGGCATCGATCGTGTAATGACCGCTGTTGTGCGGACGCGGCGCCATTTCATTGACGACCAGCGAGCCGTCCTTCAGCACAAAGAACTCGATGCACAACACGCCGACGTAACCCATCTGCTCGATGATGGCCAGCGCAGCGGCTTGTGCTTTCTCGGCCGATTCCTTGGTGATGTTCGGGCCCGGCACCATCGTCGTGAATAGAATGCCGTCGCGATGCACGTTTTCCGCGATCGGATAGACGACCGACTTGCCGTCGGCGCCGCGTGCGCTGAGTACGGAAATTTCGTAGGCCAGCGGCAGCATTTTTTCCAGCACGCAGGCGACGCCTTTCATGCCTTCGAAAGCGGCGCGCAATTCTTCGTGCGTCTTCACGCGCACCTGGCCCTTGCCGTCGTAACCCATGCGTACCGTTTTCAGGATGCCGGGGAGGAGATCGTCGGTCACCGCCTCGAGATCGGCCGCAGAATTGATTTCCTTGTGCGGCGCCGGCAGCACGCCGGACCTGTCAGCGCAACTGGTGAAGAAACGCTTTTCCGCCATGCGGTCCTGGGCAATCGACACGCAAGACGCAGATGGTGCGACGAAGGTGCTTTCCGCCAGAAAGGCGAGACTTTCAGCCGATACGTTCTCGAACTCCGTCGTAACCGCAACGCATTCTTTCGCCAACTGCGCCAATGCATTCTTGTCGGTATAGCTTGCGCACACCAGATGATCGGCGGCGTGGCCGGCAGGACAATCCTGGGCCGGTTCCAGCACCGCGACCTTGAAACCCATCTGCTGCGCGGCGTGCGCAAACATGCGGCCCAGCTGACCACCGCCCATCACACCCAGCCAGGTACCGGCTGCGGCAGGATTCAACGGCGACAAATCGTTCTTACTCATAAAGGCAATTTCATTTCTACGGCGGTTTGCGTTTGCTTGGCGCGGAACTGTTCCAGCTGCGCGGCCAGCTTGTCGTCGGTCGCGGCCAGCAAGGCGACGGCGGTCAATGCGGCGTTCGCCGCGCCTGCTTCACCAATCGCGAAGGTCGAGACCGGCACGCCTTTCGGCATCTGCACGATGGACAGCAGCGAATCCTCGCCGCGCAAGTATTTCGAAGGCACCGGTACGCCCAGCACCGGCACGATGGTTTTCGCTGCGATCATGCCCGGTAGGTGGGCGGCGCCGCCGGCGCCGGCGATGATCGCGCGCAAGCCGCGCTGACGCGCCGATTCGGCATAAGCGAACATCTGATCCGGCATCCGATGCGCGGAGATCACCTGCGCTTCGTGTGCCACGCCGAATTCCTTCAGGATCGCTACCGCATGCTGCATCACGTCCCAATCCGAAGACGATCCCATCACTACGCCGACCAGCGGCTTGTTCGCTTGTGTCATGTCGTCAGGCTTTCAGGTCTGTACCCGTCAGACGGGTCAAGGCTTCACGATATTTGGCACCGGTCTTTTCGATCACTTCGGCAGGCAGCGTCGGCGCAGGCGCGACCTTCTTCCATTTGGTCAGCGTTTCCAGATAGTCGCGCACGAACTGCTTGTCGAAGGACGGCGGCGAGATGCCGACCGCGTACGAGTCTGCCGGCCAGAAACGTGAGGAATCGGCGGTCAGCACTTCATCCATCAAGTGCAGCGTGCCATTGTCGTCGAGACCGAATTCGAACTTGGTGTCGGCGATGATGATCCCCCTGGTCGCCGCGTAGTCAGCAGCCGTCTTGTACAGCTTGATGCTGACATCGCGGATTTTCTCGGCCAGTTCCTTGCCGATACGCTTTTCCATTTCGGCGAAGCTGATGTTCTCGTCGTGCTCGCCCAGATCTGCCTTGGCAGCCGGCGTGAAGATCGGTTCGGGCAGCTTGGCCGCTTGCTGCAAACCGGCTGGCAGCTGCACGCCGCACACCGCGCCGCTCTGCTTATAGTCGGCCCAGCCGGAGCCGATCAAGTAACCGCGCACGACTGCCTCGACCAGAATCGGTTTCAGGCGTTTGGCGACGACCGCACGGCCTTTTACCTGCTCCACCTCGTTCGGCGCGACCACGCTTTCCGGCGCAATGCCGGTCAGGTGATTCGGCACGATGCCTTTCAGCTTCTCGAACCAGAAGTCGGACATCTGGTTCAGCACCATGCCTTTTTGCGGAATCGGCTCGTTCATCACCACGTCGAAAGCCGACAGGCGATCGGTGGTCACGATCAGAATCTTGTCGTCGCCGACCGCGTAGTTGTCGCGCACCTTGCCGCGCCCGAGCAACGGCAGGGAAGAGATGGTGGATTGGTACAGGCTGGTCATGACAATTCCATAAATGATCAACGGCGATCCGTGGATCGCCGTCGTGGTTTTACAGCACGCTCGCGGCATTAGCCGCTGGCAACCTGCGCATTATCGCAGTTTTGCCGGCCGGTTTTAAGCCTTACTGCACGATTTGGGCAAGTTCGCCTTTTTTGTATTTTTCCGCCATCTTTTCCAGCGTGATCGGTTTGATCTTGGCGGCCTGGCCTTCGCAACCGAAAGCCAGGAAGCGTGCCTTGACGACCTGCTTGGCCGCTTCCTTGGCCGGCTTCAGGTAATCGCGCGGGTCGAATTTCGATGGATTTTCGATGAAGTAGCGGCGGATTGCGCCGGTCATCGCGAGGCGGATGTCAGTATCGATATTGATCTTGCGCACACCGTTCTTGATGCCTTCCTGGATTTCCTCGACCGGCACGCCATACGTTTCCTTCATGTCGCCGCCGAACTGGCGGATCTCGGCCAACAGTTCCTGCGGCACCGACGACGAACCGTGCATCACCAGGTGCGTGTTTGGAATGCGCTGGTGGATTTCCTTGATACGCTGGATCGACAGGATGTCGCCGGTTGGCTTCTTGGTGAACTTGTAGGCACCATGCGAAGTGCCGATTGCGATCGCCAGCGCGTCGCACTGGGTCTGCTTGACGAAGTCGGCGGCCTGCTCGACGTCGGTCAACAACTGTTCGCGCGTCATCGTGCCCTCGGCGCCGTGGCCGTCTTCCTTGTCGCCCTTCATGGTTTCCAGCGAACCGAGCACGCCCAGTTCTGCTTCGACCGTGACGCCGATCGCGTGCGAGAACGCCACGACCTGACGCGATACGTCAACGTTGTATTCGTAGCTGGCGACGGTCTTACCGTCCGCCGTCAGCGAACCGTCCATCATCACGGAGGAAAAACCCGAACGAATCGCTGCCATGCACACTGCCGGCGACTGGCCGTGATCCTGATGCATGACGACCGGGATGTGCGGATAGGCTTCGATTGCCGCCAGAATCAGATGGCGCAGGAAAGGTTCGCCCGCATATTTGCGTGCGCCAGCCGACGCCTGCATGATCACCGGCGCGCCGACTTCATCTGCCGCCTCCATGATGGCGGTAACCTGCTCCAGGTTGTTAACATTGAACGCCGGCAGACCGTAGCCGTTTTCTGCTGCGTGGTCGAGCAATTGGCGCATGGACACGAGAGGCATGGTGTTTCTCCGAATATTGAATAAATAGATAAATGCGTATTACAGCGTGGCGCTTGCTTCATCGCGCACTGCGCGTTGTTCGAGAATCTCGACTGCAGGCAGGGTTTTCCCTTCGAGGAATTCCAGGAAGGCGCCGCCGCCGGTTGAGATGTAGCCGACCTTGTCCGTAATGTCGTATTTGGCGATCGCAGCCAGCGTGTCACCGCCGCCGGCGATCGAAAACGCTTTCGATTCCGCGATGGCCAGCGCCAGCGTCTTGGTACCGTTGCCGAACTGGTCGAATTCGAACACGCCGACCGGACCATTCCAGACGATGGTACCGGCTTGTTTCAATTGCTGCGCCAGCGTCTCCGCCGTCTTCGGACCGATGTCTAGAATCATGTCGTCGTCCGCCACATCAGCGACGTTCTTGGTGGTCGCCGTGGCGGTCGCTGCAAATTCCTTCGCACAGACGACGTCGACCGGAATCGGCACCGAGGCACCGCGCTTGGCCATCATATCGATGATGGCCTTCGCATCATTGACGAGATCCGGCTCGGCCAGCGACTTGCCGATCTTCAAACCCGCGGCAAGCATGAAGGTATTCGCTATGCCGCCACCGACGATCAGGTTGTCGACCTTCTCGGCCAGCGTTTTCAAAATGGTCAGCTTGGTCGACACCTTGGAGCCCGCGACGATCGCCACCAACGGCTTGGCCGGCTGATGCAATGCCTTGCCGAGCGCATCGAGCTCCGCCGCCAGCAGCGGACCGGCGCAGGCTACCGGCGCATACTTCGCAATGCCGTGTGTGGTGGCTTCGGCGCGGTGCGCGGTGCCGAATGCGTCGTTGACGTAGACATCGCACAGCGCGGCGATCTTCTTCGCCAGCGCGTCATCGTTCTTTTTCTCACCCTTGTTGACGCGGCAGTTTTCCAGCAGAACGACCTGCCCTGGTGCCACGTCGACGCCATCCACCCAGTTCTGCTTCAGCGTGACCGGCTGGCCTAGCAGCTCGGAAAGACGGGCTGCGATCGGCGCCAGCGTATCTTCCGGTTTCAATTCGCCTTCGGTGGGACGACCCAGATGCGAGGTAACCATCACGGCAGCCCCGGCCTTCAGCGCCTGCTGGATCGCCGGCACCGAAGCGCGGATGCGCGTATCTTCAGTGATGTTACCTTGATCGTCTTGCGGAACATTCAGATCGGCGCGGATGAGAACGCGTTTACCTTGCAGCTGATGACGGGCGATCAGATCGCTCAATCGATTGAATTGCATGTGTTCACAATGAAATGTGTTTCAGAAAGTCCACTATTTTACCGCACCGGATATTG
>DATAHI010000033.1:0-2977 GCA_036263255.1 Oxalicibacterium sp.
TGACGGAAACGGTAGCACCGGTTTCGGCTTTCGCCTCAGCAACGGATGCGTAGATCGGCACGCCTTCAAACGATTCGCCAGGCTTCTTCGGATTCACACCGGCGACGAAGCAGTTCTTGCCGTTCGCGTACTCGAGGCACATCTTGGTGTGGAACTGGCCGGTTTTACCGGTGATACCTTGGGTGATGACCTTGGTGTCTTTGTTGATCAGGATAGACATTGCTTATTTCCCCTGTGCTGCTTTGACGACTTTCTCAGCCGCTTCAGCCATGTTGTTAGCCGTGATGATCGGGAGGCCGGACTCGGCCAGAATCTTCTTGCCCAGTTCTTCGTTGGTGCCCGCCATGCGAACCACCAGAGGAACTTTCAGATCAACCTGTTTTGCTGCAGCGATCACGCCGTTCGCAATCACGTCGCAACGCATGATGCCGCCGAAGATGTTGACCAGAATCGCCTTGATGTCCGGGTTCTTCAGCATGATCTTGAATGCTTCGGTCACTTTCTCGGTCGTCGCACCGCCGCCGACGTCGAGGAAGTTGGCTGGCTCGCCGCCGTACAGCTTGATGACGTCCATCGTTGCCATCGCCAGACCCGCGCCGTTCACCAGGCAGCCGATGTTGCCGTCGAGCGAGATATAGGTCAGGTCGAATTTCGATGCTTCGATTTCCGCTGCATCTTCTTCATCCAGATCGCGCATTTCCTGGATTTCAGGATGACGGTACAGCGCGTTCGAATCGAAGTTGAACTTGGCGTCCAGTGCGACGATGTCGCCATTGCCGGTCACGATCAGCGGATTGATTTCCGCGAGCGATGCATCGGATTCGTCGAATGCCTTGTACAGGCCTTGCATGAATGCGCGTGCCTGGCCGATCGAGCCTTCAGGCACGCCGATCTTGCGAGCGATGTCGTCCGCTTCGCTATCGAGCAGACCTTTGACTGGATCGATGAATACCTTGTGGATTTTCTCAGGAGTGGTTTCTGCGACGTGTTCGATTTCCATGCCGCCTTCGCTGGAAGCAATCAGTGCCACGCGCTGGCTGCCGCGATCGACGACCATACCGACGTACAGTTCTTTCTTGATGTCCGCGCCTTCTTCGATCAGCAGACGCTTGACCAGACGACCTTCAGGACCGGTCTGGTGCGTGATCAGGGTCATGCCGAGAATGTCGTTGGCGTATTTGCGCACTTCGTCCAGCGATTTTGCAACCTTGACGCCGCCACCCTTGCCGCGGCCGCCGGCGTGAATCTGCGCCTTGACAACCCATACCTTGCCGCCCAGCTTTTCAGCGGCTTGCACGGCTTCGTCTACGGAGAAAACCGGAAAGCCTTTCGGCGTCGCGACGCCGTACTTACGCAGTATTTCTTTTCCTTGATACTCGTGGATATTCATGATCGTCCTTATTGATAACCAAATTTTTAGCAGCGGTGCGCTACGATAAATTTATTTGCATTCATCCACGCAAAAACCGTCATTGTTACAGCAAAGGGACTGGTATTTTGACAATTTGCCAATCGTTTCAAAACGGTGACAGGATTGTCCGAGAAGCATGGCTCGAACTCCTTGACCACGGTTAAGAATCGACACCAGACACGGTTTAATGTGCTTGCTGATGCATAACCTTTGATGCGAATTCGCCTGTGAACAGCCGACTCGCGAGCGCAGTAGCAGCAGCATTACGCGGCATGCACGTGACCGATCGGTCCATGCATGCAGTAAGCGGCACTGGGATTTTTGCCGCGCTCGCATCAGGTCATGATGGACACGCGACGGGAATCTTGCTTCTGCCGGCCTGCGATCCGATTCGATCCGGAATGCGATCACAGGCAAATCATGGTTCGTAGCGGGCGACTATCCGGTCTGCATTCTCATTGAGTGATAGACAGAACCGATGTCCGAAACACCGCTGGAGTGCGTCCCTCGCCGTTTTTCAACCGGCTCTTCGACGCCGCCACAGGCGCTACGATAGATAGTTATGCGCCGATTTGCAAATATCTTCTCGTGTTTGACCCGAAAAAACGGCGTTCTCCTTACTTGCTGCACCTCCTTCTGACAAGCGGGCGCACGCATGGTATGGCGAAAAAATGATTAGGCATAGTTAAACTATTTAATCATAATAATTTCTTTTCGTTTATGAATTCCGGCCATGAAGAACGCAACGCTGAGGCAGTTGAAGGTCTTCGAAACCGTCGCGCGGCACATGAGTTTTTCACGCGCCGCAGAAGAACTGCATCTGACGCAACCGGCTGTTTCCACCCAGGTCAAGAAACTGGAAGAGCACGCCGGCCTCGCCTTGTTTGAACAATTAGGCAAAAAAATCTACCTGACGCCTGGCGGTGCCGAGCTGCTCCATTACAGCCGCGCGATCATTCAGCAATTCCAGGAAGCTGAAAATGCCATGACTCAGTTCAAAGGCATCACCGGCGGCAAGCTCAATGTCGCGGTGATCAGCGCGGGCGATTATTTCTTCCCGCGTTTGCTGGTCGAGTTTGCGCGCAGCCATCAGGGTGTCACCTTGAACCTGTCGGTCCACAACCGCGCTGATCTGCTGAATCAACTGACGAGCAATCTGACTGACCTCGCGATCATGGTGCGTCCGCCGCAGGATATGGACACCGTCAACGAAGCGTTCGCGCCGCATCCTTACGTGATCGTTGCTCCTCCTGATCATCCGCTCGTCAGCGAGAAGAACATTCCGATTAGCCGGCTGATGCACGAGCCTTTCGTCGTGCGGGAAAAAGGCTCGGATACTTGGAATTCGATGGAGGAAGGATTCGCCGGGCGCTTGCCGGAGATCAACGTCGCGATGGAGATTCGCAGTACCGAGACCATCAAGCAGGCCGTGATCGCAGGCATGGGCATCAGCTTTCTTTCCGCGCACACCATTGCGCTGGAACTGCAGGCGGGCAGCCTGGCGGTGCTCGACGTCGAAGGTTTTCCGGTCATGCTGAACTGGTACGTCGTGCATCGCAAGAACAA
>DATAHI010000034.1:0-2933 GCA_036263255.1 Oxalicibacterium sp.
GTGCCGATGCATGCCGCGAGATGGCCGGGACTGCCATTCCCGTGTGAATTAATGGTCGTCGTGACCGGAAAGAGCGGCCGGCTTGCGCACTGAAAATTCCGCTGCGCCCTGCGGTCCGTCATGCCCGCTCGGTGCAGCCTCGGCATGTCGAACTGCCTTCGGCGGCTTGCCGTGCCACTCGTATGCCGTCGTGCCGGCTGGATGCTTGTACCAGCCCGGATCGCGATAATCCCCGCGCGCTTGATCCTTGCGCACCTTCACAGTCGTGAACATGCCGCCCATCTCGATATTGCCGAAGGGACCACGCCCGCTCATCATCGGCAGCGTATTTTCCGGTAACGGCATCTGCATCTCCATCGCGCCTCCCGTGCTCCCCATGGCCATGTAGCCGGGAATCAGCTTGTTGATCTTTTCTGCGGCAGCGCGCTGGTCGACGCCGATCATCGTCGGTAGCTGATGTCCCATTGCGTTCATCGTGTGATGCGCCTTGTGGCAATGAAAGGCCCAATCGCCTGGTGCACTGGCGACGAATTCGATCGCGCGCATCTGGCCGACTGCGATATCGGTCGTCACTTCCGGCCAGCGCGATTCGGGCCGTGTCCAGCCGCCGTCGGTGCCGGTCACCTCGAATTCATGGCCGTGCAGATGGATCGGATGGTTAGTCATCGTCAGATTGCCGCAGCGGATGCGCACACGGTCGCCTTGGCGCACCACCATGGGATCGATGCCGGGGAAAACGCGGCTGTTGAAGCTGAACAGGTTGAAATCCAGCATCGTGCTGACTTTCGGCGTATAGCTGCCCGGCGCAATGTCGAAATTGTTGATCAGGAAGACGAAGTCCCGATCGACCTTCATGAAATCCGGATTCTTCGGGTGCGTGACCCAGAAGCCCATCATTCCCATCGCCATCTGCACCATTTCGTCGGCATGCGGGTGGTACATGAAGGTACCGGGCCGTTGTGCGACGAATTCGTACACATAGGTCTTGCCCGGTTCGATCGCACGCTGCGTCAGACCGCTCACGCCGTCCATGCCGTTCGGCAGACGCTGGCCGTGCCAGTGAATGCTCGTATGTTCCGGCAGGCGATTGGTAACGAAGATGCGCACGCGATCGCCTTCGACCACTTCGATCGTGGGTCCTGGCGATTGACCGTTGTAGCCCCACAGATTCGCTTTCATGCCGGGCGCGAGTTCGCGTACGACCGGTTCCGCAACGAGGTGAAATTCCTTCACGCCATCGCGCATGCGCCATGGCAGCGACCAGCCGTTCAATGTCACGACCGGGTGATAAGGGCGGCCGGTCGGTGGAGGTGGGGGTGCTTGAGTTGCGGCGCCGTCAGCGCTGGCCGCTTCCGGCAACGACGCTGCACCGACGCGGCTGACCAGACTGCTGCCGGCGGCGAGCAGGCCGGCGCTCAGGAAATGTCGACGTGTAGGCATGGTGTTCTTTCTAATCGTTTGCGGCGGTCGCGCGACCGCCGTTGATGCTCGCCTGCAGTGCCGTTTCGGCGAGCCAGAAGTCGCGTTGTGCAGCGATCGCGGCATGCACCGTCGCCGCTTGTTCGCGCGCATCGCTCAGCAGTTCGAAGACGCTTGCGAGCATGCCGTTGTAGCGCAGCAGCATTTCGTCGGAAACCCGTTTGCGCAGTGGCAGCACTTCGTCGCGATAATGCACAGCAAGATCGTAGGCAGTGCGATAGGCGGCATAGCGCTCGCGCACTTCGGAGCGTGCGTGAATCGCGATGTCCGCAGTGCGATGGACGGCGCGCATGTATGCCGCTTCGGCCTTTGCGTTGCGCGCATCGCCCCAATCGAAGATCGGCAGCTCGAACGAGATTTCGTAACCGTCCTGCCGCGTCCGCCCGGTTTCGCTCTTATTGATGTAGCCAGCATCGAACACGTTGACGAAGCCGGTGGCCTTCGTCAGTTTCCACGCCTGCGCAGTGGCTTCGGCATCGCGTTTGGCGATTTGCAGATCCAGTCTTTGCCGGATTGCCAGCGATTCGACGTCGCGCATGTCTCCGACAGAGGGCGGCAGATCGGGCAGGCGATCCGGCAAGACGTAAGCGGTCTGCGTGCCGAACAGGCCCAGCAGGCGCGTCAGCTGCTCGCGTGCCGCGACCGATTGCTGCCTTGCCGCCGCGAGTTGCGCCCGCGCCTCGGCGAGAAAGAGCTGTTCGCGCGCTTGATCCAACTGGCTCCAGTTGCCCACACGAGCCATTTGCATCGCGAGTTCGGCGCCGGCTTCGGCAGACGTCAGCACCCGTTCGGCATACGCGACGTCCTGCTGTGCGGCGACCGCCTTGAAATAGGCGCTGCGCGTATCGGCAGCCAGCGCGATCACGTCCGCTGCGGTTTGCAGCGTCGCCTGCTGGAAGCGGCGCTGACCGATATCGCTGCGCAAAGGCAGTGTCAGCAGGCCGGACAAGTCGAACAGGATGCCGCGGTCGATTTCAGTATCGTCGCCATGCAGGCGGCTGAAATGGAAACCGGGATTACGCAGTCGTCCGGCTTGCACGGCATCGGCTTCCGTCATGCGCAACTCGGCCAGCGAGGCTTGCAGGCTGCGGTTGTTCAGAAGTGCAAGACGCACCGCGGTATCCGGCATCAGCGGCTGTGCAATCAATCGCGCAACTTCCGCATCACGTTCCGATGCGTCGTCTGCAGGTTGCGCTCGTACCGTTTGTCCGGTGCGCTCTGCCGTCATCGCAGATACCGCATTCGCGCCGCCATCCTGCGACAGGCCGGCGCAGCCGCCGAGTAGCAAGCAGGCCAGCAGCAGGGGCGATGTCATTCCATGCTTGCGCATATTTATTGTCCCTGATCGCTATGTCGGTGATGCTCATGGGCATTCGGGATCGAATGCGGTTGCGCTCTGGCTGCAGGCTGATCGCCATCGCTGAGCATCGCCGCGTTCGCGCCACGCCAAATCT
>DATAHI010000035.1:0-2597 GCA_036263255.1 Oxalicibacterium sp.
TGGAAGAGCGAGGTCCGCGCGCAGTTGCGCCAGATCTTCAACGGCGCCGCGTTCAAGCTCATCCTTGAGGAGTGTTCGGAAATCCACAAGCGAGTGCTGCGCGGCCGCGTGTTCGTCGCCCTGCACATGCACGCGGGCGACGGCAACGTCCACACCAACATCCCGGTCAATTCCGACGACTACGCGATGCTGCAGGACGCCCATAAAGCCGTCGAGCGCATCATGAAGCTGGCCCGTTCGCTCAACGGCGTGATCTCGGGCGAGCACGGCATCGGCATCACCAAGCTCGAATTCCTGACCGAGGAAGAGATCGGCGATTTCCGCGACTACAAGCTGCGCGTCGATCCGGAAGGCCGCTTCAACAAGGGCAAGCTGCTCAACAATCCGGACTTCCCGGCCGACCTGCGCAACGCCTATACGCCGTCCTTCGGCCTGATGGGCCATGAATCGCTGATCATGCAGCAGAGCGACATCGGCGCCATCGCCAACAGCGTCAAGGATTGCCTGCGCTGCGGCAAATGCAAGCCGGTCTGCACCACGCACGTGCCACGCGCGAACCTGCTGTACTCGCCGCGTAACAAGATTCTGGCAACTTCGCTGCTGGTCGAAGCCTTTCTGTATGAAGAGCAGACGCGCCGCGGCGTATCGATCAAGCATTGGGAAGAGTTCGAAGACGTGGCCGAGCATTGCACCGTCTGCCACAAGTGCGTGACGCCGTGTCCGGTCGACATCGACTTCGGCGACGTCTCGATGAACATGCGCAACCTGCTGCGCAAGATGGACAAGAAGTCCTTCAACCCCGGCACCACGGCCGCGATGTTCTTCCTGAACGCGACCGATCCTTCGACCATCCGCGCGACGCGCGAAGCGATGATCGGCTGGGGTTACAAGGCGCAGCGCACTGCTGCCGAACTGATGAAAAAGGTCGCGAAGAAGCAGACCAAGGCGCCGCCGTCCACGCACGGCAAGGCGCCGGTGCGCGAGCAGGTGATCCACTTCGTCAACAAGAAGATGCCGGGCAATCTGCCCAAGAAAACCGCGCGCGCATTGCTCGACATCGAGGACAACAAGATCGTCCCGATCATCCGAAATCCGCAGACGACCACGGCGGACAGCGAAGCGGTGTTCTATTTCCCCGGTTGCGGTTCGGAGCGTCTGTTCTCGCAGGTCGGTCTGGCGACGCAGGCGATGCTGTGGGAAGCCGGCGTGCAGACCGTGCTTCCGCCGGGCTACCTCTGCTGCGGCTATCCGCAACGCGGCACCGGCGACTACGACAAGGCCGAGAAGATCATCACCGACAATCGCGTGCTGTTCCATCGCATGGCGAACACGCTGAACTATCTGGACATCAAGACCGTGGTCGTGTCCTGCGGCACCTGTTTCGATCAGCTGCAGGGCTACCAGTTCGACAAGATCTTCCCGGGCTGCCGCATCATCGACATCCACGAATATCTGATGGAGAAGGGCGTCAAGCTGGAAGGCGTGAACGGCGTACGCTACATGTATCACGACCCTTGCCACACGCCGATGAAGCTGCAGGATCCGCTGAAGACGGTGAATACGCTGATCACGATGGAGGGCGGCGGTGCGATCGGCAAGAACGACCGTTGCTGCGGCGAGTCCGGCACTTTTGCCGTGACGCGCCCGGACATCGCCACGCAGGTGCGTTTCCGCAAGCAGGAAGAGATGGAAATGGGTGCTGCCAAGGCGCGCGCCGATGGCTTCGACGGCGAAGTGAAGGTGCTGACGTCCTGCCCATCCTGTCTGCAAGGCTTGTCGCGCTACAACGAGGATTCGGGAACCACCGCCGACTACATCGTGGTCGAGATGGCCAAACACTTGCTCGGCGAGGACTGGCTGCAGAGCTATGTTGCCAAGGCTAACAACGGTGGCATCGAGCGCGTGCTGGTATGAGTGCGATTAAGAACGAGCAATGCGAACTCTGTCGCGAGGACGGCGGCGAAGTCATCTATCGCAATGACAAGCTGCGTGTCGTGCTGATCGATGACTCAAACTATCCGGGTTTCTGCCGCGTGATCTGGAACGCACACGTCGCCGAGATGACGGACCTGGCACCGGCCGACCGTTCGGTCCTGATGCGCACCGTATGCCAGGTCGAAACGGCCTTGCGCGAGGTGCTCAGACCGGAAAAGGTTAATCTCGCCAGCCTGGGCAACATGGTGCCGCATCTGCATTGGCATCTGATTCCGCGCTTCCGCGACGATGCCCACTTTCCGAACCCGATTTGGGCGCAGCCGGCACGGCAAACCGCCACGCAAGTTCTCGAAGCACGGCGCGCCATGCTGCCGGCCCTGCGTGTCGCCATTGCAGCGCACGCTGCGTGCGAAGGCTGATCTCGCGCACGTCCCGCGCGGACGCACACTTCCGATGAAAGGCAACCGATGAGCGTTTCACAACAACCACAACCGACCGGCATCACGCTGCGCAAGCAATCGCGCTTGCTGGAAATCGAATTCGACGACGGCAAGACGTTCTCGCTGCCATTTGAACTACTGCGCGTCTACTCGCCATCGGCTGAGGTACGAGGCCATGGCCCGGGACAGGAAACCCTGCAGACCGGCAAGCGCAACGTGGAA
>DATAHI010000036.1:0-5671 GCA_036263255.1 Oxalicibacterium sp.
CGGATATCTTCGATCGGCGTGTTCGGCTTCAAGCCCATGTAGACCAGCGCCTTTTCCATGCCGTCGCGCTTGACCGGGTCCTTTTCCTTGTCCGGATCAGGCACACGGCCATCAACCGGCACTACCATTTCCGGTGATGTGCCCCATGTCACTTGCGGCTTGATTTCGGCAGCGTTCAGCGTCACGACCATATCGAACTTTGCACCCTCATCCGAGTGCAGCGTACGCCAGTATTCGACTGCGCGATCCCAGTGCGGACCGACAGGCGAGAATGGACGTCCCTTGACGTAATTGATCGTAGTGTCATCGACGCCGACCATGCCGGCGCGAGCACCAGCTTCGATCGCCATGTTGCAGATTGTCATGCGGCCTTCCATCGACAACGAACGAATGGTCGAACCGGCGAACTCGATCGCATAGCCGGTGCCGCCTGCCGTGCCGATCTTGCCGATCACGGCCAGCACGATGTCCTTGGCCGTCACGCCGGCCGGCAGGGCGCCGTCGACTTGCACCAGCATCGATTTGGATTTCTTCTGCAGCAGCGTCTGCGTTGCCAGCACGTGTTCGACTTCCGAAGTACCGATGCCGTGCGCGAGGCAACCGAAGGCGCCGTGCGTCGACGTGTGGGAATCGCCGCAGACCACCGTCATGCCGGGTAGCGTCGCGCCCTGCTCCGGTCCGATCACGTGCACGATGCCCTGGCGCTTGTCGCGCATGCTGAAGTAGGTCAGCTTGAATTCCTGCGCATTGTGATCCAGCGTCTCGACCTGCAGGCGCGAGGTCGGATCAGCGATACCTTCTGCGCGGCCGGTGGTCGGCACGTTGTGGTCGGCCGTCATCAGGTTGGCGGAAGGGCGCCATGGCTGGCGGTGCGCCAGCTTCAGGCCTTCGAACGCTTGTGGGCTGGTGACTTCATGCAATAGATGACGGTCGATGTAGAGAATCGTGGTGCCGTCCTCGCCCGTGTCCACCACGTGCGAATCCCAGAGTTTGTCGTAAAGCGTGCGAGCCATGATATGCGCGAAAAATAAGGCGATGAAGACTGAAAATAGCCCTCGATTATGCCATATTTGCGCCGCCGCATTATGCCGAGAGCCGCTCCTGACGTTGAATAACGTCTTGGCTCCCAGTTGGGGATACAGACAACGATAAACAATCCCTGACGCTAGCGCTGCGCCTGTTGATAAAGCGGCATCACCCGCTGCGCCACTGCGCCGAGATCTTGCTGGCGTGCCTCGCTGGAAGGGTGCGTCGATAGAAACGCCGGCGGCTCGCTGCCACCCTGCTTCGCCATTTTCTGCCACAGCGTTTGCGCGGCGCGCGGATCGTAACCAGCACGCGCAGCCAGTTCGACGCCCATGCGGTCCGCCTCGGTTTCCTGTCCGCGTGAATGCGGCAAGCCGATTGCTCCCATATACGCGTACTGCAGGCCTTGCTGGCCGAGATCGCCGATCCCGAACAGGCTAGATCCCAACGAAATCAGGCCGCCGGCGACTGCTTGTTCCGACACGCGTTCCCGGGCATGTTCGCGCAAGGCATGCGAAATCTCGTGTCCCAGCACGGCGGCCAGTTCATCGTCGGTTAACTGCAATTTATCAAGCAGACCGGTGTAGACCGCGATCTTCCCGCCCGGCATGCACCATGCATTCACTTCATCGGAAGTCAGCACGTTGACTTCCCATTTCCAATCCCGCGCATCGGGACGGAACACTGGCGTCTGTGCGATCAGTCGGTTTGCAATGGTCTTTACACGGGCAAGCTGGGCGGGATTGCGGTTAAGCAGGTTCTTTTGTTTCGCCTGTGCGATCAATTCCGCATATTGCTTGCTGGCGGCCTCATCCAGTTCCTTGGACGAGACGGCCATGTACTGCTTGCGGTCGACATCGACCGCTCCGCCCTGCGTGGTTTGCACGGTTTCGCAGGCAGTCAGAGCCACACTCAATACGGCAAAAGCAAATACCCGTTTTCCGACGCGAATCATGTCGTTCCCTCCTCGGCATGAAGATGCCGATTCGACATGCACGAACAACAACGGTTCAGCCGCGGGCTATATCGGGCGTGGCGACCGATACATCGCCGCATTGCGCACGGTGACGCAAGGCATGATCCATCAGGACGAGCGCCAACATGGCTTCGGCGATTGGCGTGGCGCGAATGCCGACACAGGGATCATGGCGGCCGAAGGTTTCGACCATGACAGG
Organism: Oxalicibacterium sp.; assembly: GCA_036263255.1. Taxonomy (GTDB): domain Bacteria; phylum Pseudomonadota; class Gammaproteobacteria; order Burkholderiales; family Burkholderiaceae_D; genus Oxalicibacterium. The sequence continues at coordinate 2,202 of DATAHI010000036.1, forward strand.
ATTGCCGCTCTTGTCGATCGAACGGCGCGGCGTGCGGATGCTGGAAGTGGGCTTGATGGCGATTGACGCGGTAATGTCCTGCCCAGTCGAAATGCCTCCGAGCACGCCGCCGGCATTGTTGCCGATGAAGCCGTTCGGCGTCAGTTCATCGCCGTGCTCGCTGCCCTTTTGCGCAACCGAGCGGAAACCGGCGCCGATTTCGACGCCCTTAACCGCATTGATGCCCATCAGCGCGAACGCAATATCGGCGTCCAGCTTGTCATAGATCGGCTCGCCGAGTCCGACCGGCACGTTCTGCGCAACGACGTCGATACGCGCACCGCATGAATCGCCGTTCTTGCGCAATTCATCCATGTAGGCTTCAAGCTGCGGAAGGATTTCCGCGTTCGCAGCAAAGAACGGGTTCTCGCTCACGTGCTCCCAACTCTGGAAGGGAATCGCGATTTCGCCGAGTTGGCTCATGCAACCCTTGAACGTCGTGCCGTATTGCTGGTTCAGCCATTTCTTCGCAATCGCCGCAGCGCCGACAACAGGCGCCGTGAGACGCGCCGATGAACGGCCGCCGCCGCGCGGATCGCGAATGCCATACTTGTGCCAATACGTGTAGTCGGCATGGCCAGGGCGAAAGGTGTCGGCGATGTTGCCGTAATCCTTGCTGCGCTGATCTTCGTTGCGGATCAGCAGTGCAATTGGCGTACCGGTGGTCTTTCCTTCGTACACGCCCGATAGGATCTCGACCGTATCGGATTCCTGACGTTGCGTGACATGGCGCGACGTGCCCGGCTTGCGGCGGTCCAGCTCTGGCTGGATGTCGGCTTCTGACAACAGCATGCCCGGCGGACAGCCGTCGACCACGCACCCGATTGCGGGGCCGTGCGATTCGCCGAATGTCGTCACGGTAAACAGGGTTCCAAAGGTATTGCCGGCCATTTTGATATATCAGCGCACAAATATTTAAAACAGCCATTCTACCAGCGCACAGTGAGCAAATACTTACCGAAAAGCATTGCTTGATGCCGGATCGATGGGCAATATATGGCCTTTCCAGAAAATTGATCTCGGAGAACGCTCCTAATGAGCAATTCGGTTGCCCCGGGCGGAGAAGACCTTGTATTTCTGGATGAGACGGCGCGCACTTCCGGCGACGAAAGGGTCGCCCGCGACGACGTCTGGCTCGTCATGATCATTGACGATGATGCCGACGTACATTCCGCAACGACTTTTGCGTTGGGTAATGTCGAAATACAAAATCGACCGCTGGCATTCTTGCATGCCTATTCCGCGCAGCAGGCGCGCGATATCCTGGCCGAGCAGCCGGATATTGCGGTCATCCTGCTTGATGTGGTCATGGAACAGCAGGACGAAGGCCTGCAGCTCGTGGACTATATTCGCAACGAGCTGCACCGCGCCGAAGTCCGCATCATCCTGCGTACCGGCCAGCCCGGTTACGCGCCCGAGATCGATGCCATCCGTCAGTACGACATCAATGACTACAAGACCAAGTCGGAACTGACCCGCATCAAGCTGTACACGATCGTGACGGCCGCGATCCGCTCTTATGAACAAATCTGCGCGATCAACGCCAGCAGCCGCGGCCTCGATCTAATTCTGCAGGCCAGCACCGAGCTGATGACCTTGCAATCGCTGGAGGATTTCACCTCCGGGGTTGTCACTCAGCTTTCGCGTCTGCTCGGTATCGAAAACCACGGACTGCTATGTGTGCAGGAAACACTGCATAACGACGATACGGAATTGTTCGTCGTTGCCGCCACCGGCCGGTACCATGAACTGATCAATCATCCGATTTCCTCGCTGGAGGAAAAGCAGATCGGCGACGCCTTGCACCGAGCACTGCATGAACATCACAATGTCTACGGCGAGGAGTTTGCCGCGCTGCATTTCACCGGCAATGCTTCGCACGATTTTGCCGCGTACCTGCACACCGGACGACCGCTCTCTCCTATCGAACTACGTTTGTTGGCGGTATTCAGCCGCAACATTTCGGTCGGCCTGGCCAACATCATGCTGGTCCAGCATCTGCACAATTCCGCGTTCTACGACTCGCTGACCAAGCTGCCGAATCGGACGCGCCTCAAGGAAATCATCGACGAAAGCCTGGTATCTGCGCAGCACCGGCCCGTTACGCTGGCGCTGGTCGACATCGACCACTTCGCCGAAACCAACGACACGCTCGGCCATCAGTTTGGCGATCAGCTGCTGCTGGCCGTGGCATCGCGTCTGCAGTCGCGCCTGGGCGACAAACTGACCGTGGCACGGGTCAGCGGCGATACCTTCGGCGTGATGGGCGACGATAACCAGGTCAATCCGGCCACCATCCTTGCGCAATTCGAGCGCCCCTTCAATATCGAGGGACAGGACGTGCAGCTGTCGGCCACCGTCGGTCTGGTACGCCTGTCGGAACACAAGGGGCGCGGTGTGGAAGCGCTGAAAAATGCACATATCGCGTTGAAGCGGGCGAAACTGCAACAGCGTACCGGGCACTTCTACTTCTCGCAAAGCATGGGTGTGGACATTCGCGAGCGCGTCAACATGATGCACGCACTGCGCAGCGCCTTCGAGGAAAAACGCTTGTTCGTGGTCTATCAGCCGCAGGTCGATCTGGCCACGCGCGCTCCTGTCGGCGCCGAAGCACTGCTGCGCTGGACCATGGAGGATGGCACCAAGGTCAGTCCCGCACGCTTCGTTCCGATCGCCGAATATTCCGGCCTCATCATCGAGCTGGGCGAATGGGTGTTGCGTCAGGCATGCGAAGAACTGGTTCGTGTTCATGCATCAGGCTTCACCAATTTCATGATCTCGGTGAACGTGTCGCAAGTGCAGTTCCGTCATCCGCATTTCCTGACGATGCTCAAGCGCGCTCTGGCCGATACACATGCGCCAGCCCATTTCATCGAACTCGAAATCACCGAGTCGATGGCGATGGAAGAACCGGAAGCGTTGATCCGCTTGCTGGATCAAATCACCGAAACCGGCGTCAGCATTGCGATCGACGATTTCGGCACCGGATTTTCCTCGCTCAGCCACCTGCAAAAACTCAGCGTCGACCGGCTCAAGATCGATCGCTCCTTCGTGACCGAAATCACGGATTCCTCGCGGGGCAGCAGCATCGCCGAAATGATCATCCAGCTCGGCCGCAACATGGAACTCGACATCATTGCAGAGGGCGTCGAAGACGAACGGCAGGCGACCATCCTGACCGACCTCGGTTGCCCGCTTGGCCAGGGCTATCTGTTCGCCAAGCCGATGCCAGCCGATGCGCTCCATCACTGGCTGCTTCAACATGCGCAGCGCTGACTTCTACACGGCTCATCCCGGGCCGCATCGCACGCCTGTTTGACGCTCTCAGGTCATGAAAACCAGCCTGCTCACGCTGCGACGCGCAATTGTGCTGACAGTGGTTGGCGGCCTGATCGCTCCTGCTCTGCTCATCAACGGCTACGCCTGGTACG
>DATAHI010000037.1:0-18253 GCA_036263255.1 Oxalicibacterium sp.
TCCTGCCGACGATAGCCGAGGAAGGTTTGCTCGGCAACCACCACTTCCAGATTGCTTGCGACGCCGCTGCGATAGCGGTCGAGCGAAAGTCCCAGCGAATTTTCTGCGCTGGTGGCCGCGACCCCGGCCGATTTACCTGCGCGCGCCAGCGCTACGTCGCCGTTCAAGCCGTCCTGCACTTCCTGGAAGGCGTTCAGCACCGTCTGCCGATAATTCGCCACCGACTCCTGGTAGCCGGCTTTCGCGAAATCGACGTTGGCGCTGATGCGACCGCCGTCGAACAGTGTCTGTGCAGCACTCGCGCCGACGGACCATAGCAGGGCCGGCGCGCTGAACAGGTTGGCAAGGCGATTCGCATCGCTGCCGTAAGCCGCACTCAGGCTGAGCGATGGATAGTAGGCGCTCTTGGCCAGGCCGATCTGCGCATTTGCCGCGGCCATCGCACGCTCTGCCGCCGCGATGTCGGGCCGGCGTTCCAGCAAGGTGCTCGGCGCCGTGACGGGAATCGCCGGCACCGAAGCCATCTTCGGATCGAAGGCGAGCGTGAAGTCGGGCGCCGGTACGCCGACCAATGCGGCGATTGCATTTTGATAGGCTGCGCGCTGGTTTTCCAGCAGCGTCAATTGTGTTTCCGTGCCGGCAACCAGGCCCTGCTGCTGATTCAGATCGAGCCCCGAGGCTGCGCCCAGATCGTGCCGTGCGGTGATGTAGTCGAGCGCCTTGTTCTGCGCCGCGAGGGTCTGACGCAACAGATCGATCTCGGCATCGGTTTCGCGCAAGGCAAAGTAATCGGCCGCCAGTTCCGCGGTCAGGACCAGACGCGTGTTTTCAAAATCCGCCTGCGCCTGCTCGGCGCTAGCGCGTGCGCTTTCCGCCTGACGTCGCACGCGGCCGAACAGATCGGCTTCGTAGTCGACCGTGAACGCACCGTTGAAGTCGCTCTGGATGATCGACACATTGCGCGTGTTGGGATTCGACAGCGGTCGATCCGCAGAAGAACGCGCGCGGCTCGCACCGAGCTGCGCGCCGATCTGCGGGAAGTAAGCGCTGTTGGCGACGTTCGCCTGCGCGCGCGCCTGCTCGACACGCGCTTGTGCGATCACCATCGTCTGGCCATTCTGCAGCGCCTGTTGCTGCAGCCGGTTCAGTTCAGAATCGCCGAAGATTTCCCACCACGCACCTTTCAGTTCGGCATCACGCGGCTGGCCGGCCTGCCAGCCGGCATCTGTCTTCCACGCCTGCGCGATCGGCGCATCGGGCCGCTGGTAGTCGGGTCCGACTGCGCAGCCGCATAGCGCCATCACGGCGATCAGGATCGGTGCAGAAGCACGGCGCAGCATCAAGATGCGCTCCTCTTCGTATTTGCGGCCGGTTTCGCGGCGCCTTCTTCCTTCGGCGTTACCACGCTGACCACATCGCCTTCATTCAGCGAATCGGCTGGATTCACAATCAATCGGTCGTTTGCAGTAACGCCCGTGCTCAGCTCGACCTCCTGGCCGAGCTCGCGGCCGATCTTCACCGGCTGCAGATGCACCTTGCCGTTCGCATCGACCAGCGCAGCACGCAAGCCCTCTGGACGGAACAACAGCACGTTGCTCGGCACGATCAGGCCGCCGCCTTCGCCGCCCTTGGTCTTGATCGCCACCTGCACATAGGAGCCGGCGAGCAGCTTGCCGTCGCGATTGGGTAGCGTCACTTCGACCTGCATCGTGCGCGTCAGCGTATCGATGGCGCCTGCGGTGCGCGCAATCGTGGCCGTGAAGGTCTGGCCCGGCATCTCGCGCAGCGTGACGTCTACCTTGTCGCCGGTCTTCACCTGCGTTGCATAGTTTTGCGGCACGTAGACATAGGCGCGCAGCGGATCGCTCTTGGCCAGCGTGAACAGCACGCGCGAACCGCCGCCGGCATCGACCAGGTTGCCGATATCGATATTGCGGCGCGTGATCACGCCGGCGAACGGCGCCACGATGCGGCTATAGTTCACCTGATCCTGCAGGCGTTGCACGGTGGCGCGCGCGGTCGCCAGCGTATTCTGCTTCTCGTCGAATTCCTGTTGCGACACCGCATCGCGCTTACGCAGCGCATCCCAGCGTTCGAAAGTGGCCTGCGCCAATTGCAGGTTGGCTTTCGCCTCGTTCAATTGCTGCACGACTTCTGGCGTATCGATCTGTGCCAGCAGGTCGCCCTGCTTCACCTGGTCGCCGATGTCCTTGTACCACTTGGCGACATAGCCGCTGGTGCGCGCAAAGATCGGCGCCTCGATGCTGCCTTGCAGCGTGCCCGGCAGCGTGAGAACGTTATTGCCATCCACGCTCTTCGGCGAAATCACCGTCACGTAGCGTGCCTGCTGTTCCTTCGAGGTTTCAGCCAGCGCGCTACCCTTGGCAAAACGCAGCGCCACCACGATCGCCGCCCCGATCAGCAGGACCGCAAGAATGAGCAGCACCACGCGATGCATGCGCTTGAGCATGCGGATGCGATTGAAGCCGTGTGCGCGCTCATGCGCGTGCAGGCCGTGGATTCCGAGAGAGGAATGACGAGTTTCGGACATGTTAGTGGCTTCCTTCAACAACAACGGAGTGGGGCGGCGGCAACCCTTTTTTTACAGCGCGCCGCGCCAGGAATTGATGCACGCCTGCGAAGACCAGCGGCACGAAGAACAAGGTAGAAACGGTGGCGAACAGCAGCCCGCCGATGGTGGCGCGGCCGAGCGGAGCGTTCTGTTCGCCGCCATCACCCAGGCCCAGCGCCATCGGCAGCATGCCGATGATCATCGCCAGCGCAGTCATCAGCACCGGACGCAGACGCGTCGCGCCGGCCTCCAGTGCGGCGGACAATGGCGCCACGCCGGCCAGCAATCGCTCCCGCGCGAACGACACCATCAGAATACTGTTCGCGGTTGCCACGCCCATCGTCATGATGGCGCCGGTGAGCGCCGGCACGGAAAGCGTGGTGCCGGTCAGGAACAGCATCCATGCAATACCTGCCAACGCGGCCGGCAATGCGGTGATGATGATCAGCGGATCGATCCACGACTGGAAATTGACGACGATCAGCAGATAGACCAGCAGGATCGCCATCGCAAGGCCAAGACCAAGGCCGATGAAGGACGACTGCATCGTCTGCACCTGACCGCGTATCGTGACCTTCGAACCCTTTGGCAGTTCGCTGCTGATCTGATCGACCGCCTTGCGCACTTCCGAAGCGACCGAACCGAGATCGCGGCCGCTGACGCTGACGTACAGGTCGACCACCGGCGCAATGTCATAGCGCGACACCACCGCAAGCTGGCGCGCCGAATTGACGGTCACCAGATTGCTCAGCAGCTGCGTCGAAGTATTCGCATTGCCGTTGCCGACCGGAATCTGCAACAGCGTATCCAACGAATCGATGTTGTACTGCGGCGTCTGCACCGAAATGTTGTACGCGATGCCGTTCTTCGGATTCAGCCAGAATGCCGGCGCGGTCTGGAAGCTGCCGGACAGCGGCACCAGCACGTTCTGCGCAACATTGCCGGCCGACAGGCCGAGCTGCTGCAGCTTGCTGCGATCCATGTCCAGCGCAATGGCCGGCTGGTCGACGCGCTGCTGGATGTGCACGTCCACTGCACCCGGAATCTGCTTGACGATGTTCTGCAGCTTGGCCGCCAGCGCATAGTTGCCCGCGATGTTGTTGCCGGAGAACTGCACGTCGATGGCAGCAGGCAAGCCGAAGTTCAGAATCTGCGTCACCACGTCGGCCGGCTGGAAGAAGAATTCGATGCCCGGGAAACGTTTCGGCAGTTCGCGACGCAGCTGCTGCACGTACTTGTCGGTCGGCGCGTGGCCATCCTTCAATGCCAGCAGAATCTCGCCGTCCAGCGTGCCGATGGTGCCGGCATTGCTGTACGACAGGTTGATGCCGGAATACGGCAGACCGAGGTTATCGAGCACGTTCTCCAGCTCGTCTTTCGGAATCGTGTCGCGGATCACGGTTTCGATCTGGTCCGCCAGACGCGCGGTTTCCTCGATGCGCGTGCCGGTCGGCGCACGGAAGTGCAAGCGGATCAAGCCCGCGTCCACGCTCGGAAAGAAGTCGCGGCCGAGGCCGAAGGAAAGACAGGTCGACAGCAAGCAGAAGCCGAGGAACAGCCCGGCATACAGCTTGCGACGCGGCAGCAGCGTGCTGAGAATCACGATATAGATGCCGCGCATGCGTTCGAAGCGTGCATCGAATTTCTTGTATACCCGTTCCAGCAGGCTCGGTTTGTGGTTGGGATCGTGCTCGTGCGCGTTGCCTGCGTGGCGGCTGTTGCGCATGAACAGCATGACCAGTGTCGGCACCAGCGTACGCGACAGGATATAGGACGCCAGCATCGCGAACACCACGGCTTCGGCCAGCGGCACAAACAGGTAGTGCGCCACGCCGGTCAGGAAGAACATCGGCACGAACACGATACAGATACACAGCGTCGACACCAGCGCGGGAATCGCGATTTCGCCGGCACCTTCCAGGATCGCCGTTTCGAGATCGTGCCCCATGTGCAGATAGCGCTCGATGTTTTCGATCGTGACCGTCGCATCGTCAACCAGAATGCCGACCGCGAGCGCGAGCCCGCCGAGCGTCATGATGTTGATGGTTTCACCCAGCGCATACAAAGCGAGAATCGACGACAGCACCGACAGCGGAATCGAGATCGCAATGATGCAGGTGGTACGCCAGTTGCCAAGGAACAGCAGGATCATCGCAGCCGTCAGACAAGCTGCGATCAGGCCTTCGTGCACCACGCCGGTAATCGCGGATTTGACGAAGATCGACTGGTCGAACAGCGTGATCAGGTCAACGCCGTCCGGCAGCGTCGGCACCACGTCCTTCAGCGAATTCTTGAGGTCCTGGACAATCTGCAGCGTCGATGCGCCGCCGTTTTTCAGCACGGAGAGCAGCACGCCGCGCTCGCCGTTGTGGCGCACGATGTTGGTCTGCGGCGTGAAACCGTCGCGCACGTGCGCCACTTCGCCGAGGTAGACGGTGGCGCCGTTCGTCGTGCGCACCGGCAAGTCGTTCAGTTCATCCAGCACGCGCGGCGAACCGTTCATGCTGACCGTGTATTCGGTGTCGCCGAATTTCGCGGTACCGCCCGGCAAAATCAGGTTCTGCGCATTGATGGCATTCACCACATCGGTCGGCGACAGGCCCTTCGATTGCAGCGCCTGCGAATCAAGGTCCACCGACACCACGCGGCTCTTGCCGCCGTACGGATATGGAATCGCCACGCCTGGAATGGTGACGAGCTTGGTACGCACCGAGTTCAGCGCGACGTCGAACAAGCCTTGTTCCGACATCGTCTTGCTCGACAAACCAATCTGAATTGCCGGAATGCTGGAGGCGGAGTACTGAATGATCAGCGGCGGCACCGTGCCCGGCGGCATCTGGCGCAGGATCGCTTGCGACACCGAGGTAACTTGCGCGATCGCAGTTTGAATATTCGCATGCGGCTGGAAGAAGATCTTGATCACCGCCACGCCGGACAGCGATTGCGATTCAATGTGCTCGATGTCGTTGACCGTGGTGGTCAGCACACGCTCATTGGTGGCCGAAATGCGCTGACCGATTTCCTCGGCCGACATGCCGGTGTAGTTCCAGATCACGCTGACGACCGGGATATTGATCTCCGGGAAAATATCGGTCGCCATGCGCATCAGCACCAGCGGCGTCGACAACAGGATCAGCAGCGCCATCACGATAAAGGTGTACGGCCGCCGCAAGGCGAGTTTGACTATCCACATCTTCTTTTATCTTTCGTTCCTGGTTGCGCGTCCAGCCAGCGGGCGGGCGCAGCGAACCGGAAATATACAAAACTAACAAGGTCGCCTTGCTGACCGGAAACTGACATTCCTGTCATTTTCGCGGCCGGCGCACCGCTCAGTGATGGTAACGATACTCTTGCGTCAACCCGCCGTAGCCGTAGGAAGCAGCGCGTACGTCCTGCACGTAAATGTAGCTTTCCTCATGCACATTGCCGAGCAGACGGGCAAAGCCGGCGAACGCCTCACGGATGTACTGAGCTTTCTCGTCCTTGGTATTCGTTTCGTCAGTAATCTTGATATCGAAGTAAAAGCTGCTCTTGCCCTGCTCGGCCAGCGAGCGCCCGCCGACGATCCAGCTGTCCGGATGCACGTAGTCGATCGCGATGGCGGTGACTTCGGGTTTCTTTTTCAGGATGCGACTGGTCAACTCGATCAGCAGGTCGGCAACAGCGCGCGTCAGTTCGGGGGATTTTTCGGCGGCCAGTTTGACGTTCAGTATCGGCATCATCGACTCCTTTTAGTTAGCGATACAACTATTGCTGCAAAAAATTTTTGGTGCGGCTTTATTCCAGCGATATTCGCACGCCGCGCACGCGCCCGACCGTTTCCTCAAAATCGGCGCCGAGACGGCTGCGCAAGCGACGTCCGACTTCGGCGCTGGCGGCCTTCAAGCTGTCCTTGATTGTCAAAGCTTCTTTCGTCGGCTCGATCGCCGATTCCCGCCCGTCGCGACCGGTCGCCCTGCGTTGCAGCAGTTTCATCTGTTGCAGGCCGTCCAGCGTACGCGTTGCGGTCGAACGCGAAATCACCATCGTTTCCGCCAGCTCGCTCTGCAGCAAACCCGGCTTCTCCAGCACCACACGCAGCATGAAGGCTTGCGCCGGCGTCAGGCCGAAGGGCTTGAACGCCCGCGCATATTCGCGCTCCAGCATGCGTGCCAGCGCGGTGGTGTTGAAATAAAGGCAGTTCTCGAACATGCGGCAGATTGTAGCGGTGATTAATTCGCTATGCAACTACTTTTGGGCTTTCGCCCGATTGCAAAAATCCGGAACGATCGCTGCATCGGCTTCGCAAGGCGGTGGTAATCTTGCATGAGGCGCGACAGACGCCGCTATAGAACAATGCGGAACGACATGCCGCAAAGGCATCGGAGGAGACATGAGGAAAACAATCTGCGCCGGGCTGGCGCTGTGCCTGCTCGCCGCGTGCGGCAAGGCGCCGCAGCCCGCGCCGCACGAAGCCGAAACGCACGCGCAACACGAGCAGGCGCCTGTACGCGACGATGAATTCAATTTCACCGCGCATCAATTTGTCGAGCTATTCAACGACGTCGCGCGTACTTGCGGCGTACCCTACCGTATCAGCGCGGTGGAAATTCGCCACGGCGCACTGCACGATTACTTTCAGCACACCTTTCCCGGCGGCGTATCGTTGACAGGCAGCATCTCGAAGGAAAGCGGTCGCGTCACCAGCATCACGGCGCTGGCTTCCGGGGCAAACGGCAATCCGGATCGCGAGACGATGCTGGAGGTATCCGAAGTCATCGTGCTGGCCACCGCACCCGATATGTCACGCAAGAAAGCCGCCGCGATGATTGCCGACATGCTGGACGAATCGCGCCATTCGCAGGAAACAGGGCGCTTCCCGCAGCGCTTCTTCGAGCACGCGCGCTACGTGCTGCGCAGCGATAACGGCATCGGCTACTGGTGGATCGCCACGCCGAACTGAAACAGGCGAAGCGAGGGCGTGCCCCCGTTCGCATCTGATATGTGCGGCGATGCCTGCCTCATCAACGGCCGGTTGAGCTGGTACCGGCACTGCCGCCGGAGCCTGCACCCATTCCTGCACCACCGCTGGCACCGCCAGAACCGGTGCCCATCGAACCCGAACCGCTTCCTCCCATCGAGCTGCTGGTGCCGCCAGTGCCGCTACCGGTGGAACCCGAAGTGCCTGCGGAGCCGCTGCCCGACATGTTTCCCGAATGACGATTGCGCTTGGAAGACGTGGTGCCGGTCGTGGAACCGGAACCATGGATATCCGATGCGCCCGCGCCGGAACTGCCGCCCGAGGTGCTGCCCGATGTTCCACCTGAGGTTCCGCCGGACGTCCCGCCTGAAGTGCCGCCGCCGTAACCGCCACCTGTTTGTGCCCAGGCTCCTGCGCTCAGCAGCAGCGCTGCCAGCAATACTGTGATCCGTTTCATAAAATCTCCTTTGAACAGTGAACGATATGGTCGAGTGCGCGCCGAATGAATTCGGCAGAACCTGCGACGCGCACAAATTCTTGCATGTCACCGCCAAAGCGCGGGGTAGGACTTTGGCCCGATATCGGGTCAGACAAGCGCATCGGGTAGGATGTCCGACAGTGCCTGCGCGCAAACGATATTTGCAAGCATCACCCTTCTATACAGATTTGAAAGCAGAAAGGATCGTATGTCCGAACCCGCCGATGAAAGCCCGCTCGATTCACTGGTTCATGCGCGTCGTCATCAGATCTTTCCGATGCTCACGCCGGAGCAGATGGAAATCATCAGCCGCTATGGCGAGCGCCGGCATTTTCCGCCCGACCACCTGCTGTTCGAACAAGGGCAGCGCCACATCGACACCTTCATCATCGTGTCCGGCACGATTCGCGTGGAGCGCAGCACGGCGATCCGCTCGCGCGTGATCGGCACCTTCGGCGCCGGCATGTTCACCGGCGACATCGGCACGCTGGCCGGCCGCGCCGCAGTGGCAACCGCACGCACGGTGACCGAATGCGAAATGATCGTGCTGGACGAGGAAGCGCTGCGTTCGCTGGTGATCTCCGAAGCGGAACTAAGCGAACTCATCATGCGCGCCTACATACTGCGCCGCGTCGCGTTCATCGCAGACAAGGAAGGCGGCGGCGTGATCGTGTTCGGCTCCCAGCGGACGGGCAGCGCGTTGGGTCTGCGCGAATTCCTCGGCCGCAATGCACAGCCTGCGGCCTACTTCGATGCAGAAGAACATGAAGCCGCCGCCGAGTTGATGGCTCGCTTCGATATCCATATGGATGACTTGCCGGCCGTGGTGACGACCGGCGGCGTAGTGCTGAAGAAACCCAGCAACCGCGCGGTAGCCGACGCGCTCGGCATCAGCCCGGACAATCTGAACGGCCGACACTTCGACATCGCGGTCGTAGGCGCCGGACCGGCCGGTCTCGCAGCAGCCGTATACGGCGCTTCGGAAGGTTTGCGCGTGGTCGTGCTCGATACGAAGGCGGCTGGCGGCCAGGCCGGCACCAGTTCGCGGATCGAAAACTATTTCGGCTTCCCGACCGGCATCTCCGGCGTTGCATTGGCGGGGCGCGGCCTGTCGCAGGCGCGCAAGTTTGGCGCGGAAGTGGCCGTGCCGATCGAGGTACGGCGGCTGGTGTGCGCTGGCCAGGGCAAGCCCTTCAATATCGAGCTCGACAATGGCGACCACATCGATGCGCGCGCGGTGGTGGTCGCCAGCGGCGCACGCTACCGCAAGCCGCAAATTGCGCATCTGGAGCAATTCGAAGGGCGCGGCATCTATTACAACGCTTCTTACATGGAAGCGACCTTTTGCAGCAAGGCTGACGTGATCATCGTCGGCGGCGGCAACTCGGCTGGGCAGGCGGCTGTCTTCCTCTCCAGCCACGCACGCCACGTGCACATCATGGTGCGCTCGGAAGGACTGGCCGCCAGCATGTCGCAATACCTGATCCAGCGCATTGAAGCGGCAGACAACATCACACTGCATTCGCGCACGCAGATCGTCGAGTTGCAGGGCGACGGCAAGCTGCAGCGGGTGCTATGCCGATGTGGCGACGACCCATTGCGGCCCTTCGACGTCGAACACGTATTCCTCTTCCTCGGCGCGGAACCGAATACGAACTGGCTGAGCGATTGCGTTCAGTTGGACGACAAGGGCTTCGTGCTGACGGATGCACGTATTCCTGCCGATCGGTGGCCGCTGGAACGCGCGCCCTATTATCTGGAAACAAGTCAGCCCGGCGTGTTCGCCGTCGGCGATGCGCGCAGCGGTTCCGTCAAACGCGTGGCAGCCGCCGTTGGCGAAGGCGCGGCGGCGATCCAGGCGGTGCATCAGTTTCTGGCCGGATAGCGGGATGCGTTCGTGGTGCCCGCTTGATCACGCGGGCGTTGCGATGCCCGCGCTCAGTATGCCGTAGGCCGTCCACGCTGCCATTGCGGCATAAACCAGACGTGGTGCCCAGGTAGAAAGCTCCTGCTCGAAGCGATTGATGGCATCGGTTTCCGCTTGTGCGTATCGAATCAGCATGGCAGGCAGCGTGCCGCTGTTTTCGCCAGTGTGAATCAGCGCGATGCCTTCGCTGTTCATCAGCCCCACATTTTCGAGCGCGCCGGTCAACGTCGCTCCGCGTTCGACTGCCCGCGGTACTGGAGCGAAGGCCGTGCGCACAACGCCGTTCTGCATCGTACCGATCGCGATGGGAAGCGCGTCGAGAACCGGCATGCCGGCTTCCGTCAGCAAGGAGAGGCTTTCGGTGAAGTCGCGGACGTTGCGGCGCAAGTGCATGCCGCCGAACATCGGCAACTTCAGATAGAGCGTTTCCAGCCGAGTACGCATCGGCGTGCGCGGCGCGCGACGCAGGCGATCCGGCAAGGACTTGACGAGTGCAAATGCGAACAGCAGCGCCACCAATGAGCCCGCGCTGTACAAGAGGTAACCGCCCACACTCAATTCGTGGCGAAACAGCGCGGGTAGCGGCTGAATGAACAGGGACGCGACGAATAGAAATACCGGCAACGCCAGCCGTGCTCTGACCGCCTTGGCCTGCCTGGCGCGTTGAGCGTAATAATCCGCCAATCGCCGATAGATGAACGCCGGACTACCGGCCGCCGTAGCGGCGCGAATCAGCGCACCTTCGAGTTCGGTGAACAGACCGCTGCGTACGCCGGCAGCAGCAATCGTCGCGCGTCCGCGCAGCAGCAAGCCCATTCGTTTCCATCGTGCGCGTGCAGCCGCAGGCGGATTCAGGCTGGCATAGGCACGATCTACCGGCAAGCCGGCATGCTCGAGCGCTGCGAGCTGCGCGAACAGGTCGGCACGGATCCGGAATGGCAGGGCGGGTAGCGACATGGCCGCAGCATAATCGAAGCTGCGGCATCACGCTTGCTGCTAACGACTCTCATGCGAGATGCCCGCGTCGACGGTGCCATACACCTGCACGCCAGACGACTGGGAACTGCGCGCATATCCGCCGCAGCCGTTGAGCGTCAGCGTGATCGAGAACAAGCACAAGGTAAGCAGGGCGCGTTTCATCGTTGGAAATCCATTCATCGTTTATCGGTTCACGGTGAGCCAGATAGTGTCATATGTCGGGGACAACGCGCACTACCTCTGGTAGTGATCACGAACAGCACCTGCAATCGGTCGTTCAACACTCCTCGAAGGCCTTGCACATTTCGCACCTATCGACGTCATAGTACTCACCTCTATCGATCGTATTTAAGCAATCAAATTTACCTAATAAGGCTGCGTCCCTAGAATCAGCCCATCGATTCTTCACCTCAGGGAACACCCCATGTCGCAAAAGCCGCCCGTCCTTACCACCGCTTCCGGTATCCCCGTTGCGGACAATCAGAATTCGCTCAGCGCCGGTCCACGCGGCCCGCTGCTGTTGCAAGATTTCCATTTGATCGAAAAGCTGCAGCACTTCAACCGCGAGCGCATTCCAGAACGCGTCGTGCATGCGAAAGGCTCGGGTGCTTACGGTGTGTTCATCGTCACGCACGACATCTCACGCTATACCAAAGCCAAGCTGTTTGCCCACGTCGGAAAGATCACGGAAACCTTCGTCCGTTTCTCGACCGTCGGTGGCGAACGCGGCAGCGCCGACACCGAACGCGATCCGCGCGGCTTCGCTGTGCGCTTCTATACCGAAGAAGGCAACTGGGATCTGGTCGGCAACAACACGCCGATGTTCTTCATCAAGGATGGCATCAAATTCCCCGACTTCATCCACACGCAGAAGCGCTGCCCGCACAGCAATCTGAAATCGCCGACCATGATGTTCGATTTCTGGAGCAAGGCGCCGGAAAGCCTGCATCAGGTCACGATGCTGTTCTCCGATCGCGGCACGCCGGACGGCTATCGCCACATGGATGGTTTCGGCAGCCACACTTTCAGCCTGATCAACGATGCCGGCGAACGCGTCTACGTGAAATGGCATCTGAAGACCCGCCAAGGCATTAAGAACCTGGGCGCCGCGGAAGCGACGCGCCTGGCTGGTGAAGATCCGGATTACGCGCAGCGCGATCTCTTCAAGGCCATTGCAAGCGGTCACTTTCCGCAATGGGACGTGAAGATCCAGGTCGCGACGGAAGCAGAGTTGACGGCATGGGAAGCGCGCACCGGCTGGAATCCGTTCGATCTCACCAAGGTATGGCCGCACAAGGATTTCCCGCTGCAGCCGGTCGGCGTGTTGGAGTTGAACCGCAATCCGGTCAATTACCACGCCGAGGTCGAGCAAGCTGCTTTGTCACCGGCCAACGTAGTGCCCGGCATGGGCTATTCGCCGGACAAGATGCTGCAGGCGCGTCTGTTCGCCTATCACGATGCGCAGTTGTATCGCGTCGGCACCAACCATCAGCATTTGCCAGTGAACGCATCGCGCTGCCCTTTCCACAACCAGCAGCGTGATGGCGCGATGGCATTTGCCAACCGCGGCGCCGAGCAGAACTACGATGCAGTGGATGCCTCTCGCGGCGGCGCTTTCGGCATGGGTCATGGCGAACCGGGCCTGGCCTTGCAGGGTGAAGCCGGCCGCTACGACAGCCGCGGCACGGATGACGATTTCACGCAGGCCGGCAACCTGTTCCGCCTGCTGCCGCAACAGGAGAAACAGAACCTGTTCGACAATCTGGCCGGCCCGCTGAGCCAGGTCAGTGCCGAAATCGTTCAGCGTCAGCTCGCATTGTTCGATAAAGCCGATCCGGCATACGGCGCAGGTGTGCGCGCCGCGTTACAGGCGCGCGGCTTCGCGCTCTGAGGCTGCCGGGTACTTGAAGAAGAAAAGCGGGCGGAACAATTCCACCCGCTTTTGCATTTCATATTTGCGCCAGAATATCGGCGGTCGCGATGGTCGAGGATTGCTCTTCCAGATAGGCTTGCGCGAGTCGTACCGGATCGTCATCCAGCGGCACGCTGTCCCATCCATACAAATCCTTGAATGCGGTTTCCGCACTTTCCACCGCCAGTCCGCCTTCGACCAGCGTCTTGATCCACCGGTAATGCCATTCTTGCTTGTCCATGAGTTTCTCCTTGCATGACGTGCATGCGAGCTTTGACTCCGGACAGCGCAGTCGTTCTGTAGGTCTTCGGATTCAGTTTCTGTAGGAAGCGCGCAGTGCGCGAACGAACGCGGACGACGTTCAGGCGTTTCCGGAATGCGGGAGGCGATCGCGCGAAGATTCAACCGGCTTTTCGCTGACCGCGTCAACGGCCATGCTGGCGTGCACGACGTCGGTCTTCGCTGCCGTGGCGGGCGATGCAACGCGTACCGCTTCACGCGGTGCGACGTGCAAGGTAATCGGACAGAGTGTTCCCCATAGCATAGTGTCCCGATTCCGATATCGGCCGGCCAATTGTTCCGTTCGGTAACGTACCGTCGCGCTTGCAATGCCGGGTTCGCCGAAAGCGCGCCAGCAGCGCTCTGTGTATGATGCAAACCGTTTCTTCCTTCGCCACGCACATGCGGCCCATCTTCTCCATCGTTGTCGCGCAGTTGTTCGGCACTTCGCTGTGGTTCTCGGCGAACGGCGCGGCTGCGGACCTGATGCGGGATTGGGGATTGGGCGCAAGCGATATCGGTTTGCTGACGAATGCCGTGCAGCTCGGCTTCATCGTCGGCACCCTGAGTTTTTCGCTCTCGGGTCTGGCCGACCGCTTCGAGGCGAGCAAAATCTTTGCCGTATGCGCTGTGCTCGGCGCGCTGTTCAATGCGGCGTTTGCATGGTGCGCGCATGGCTTGCCGACTGGGCTGCCCTTGCGCTTCCTGGTCGGTTTCTGTTTGGCCGGCGTGTACCCGCTCGGCATGAAGCTGGTCGTCAGCTGGGTACCGGAAAAAGCCGGCAACGCGCTGTCGCAACTGATTGCGATGCTGGTGCTCGGCACCGCGCTGCCGTACGGCTTGCGCGTGAGCGGCGGACAGTGGCCGTGGCAAGCCAGCATACTGGCCTCATCCCTGCTGGCCGTCATTGCTGCGGCGATGATGCTGCGACTCGGCGACGGCCCGCACCTGAAGCGCCATGCCGGTACGCCGCCCTTCAATCCACGCCGCATTCTGCAGAGTTTCGCCATACCGCAATTCCGCGCATCGGCCTTTGGCTACTTCGGCCACATGTGGGAGATCTACGCGTTCTGGACGCTACTGCCGCTGCTAATCGTTTCCAGCGGCATTGCGGCGGCCGGCAATCACGCGGTCGCTGGCTGGGCTTTTGTCGTGATGAGCATGGGCGCGCTCGGCTGCATCGCCGGCGGCATGCTGAGCCATCGCTTCGGCAGCGCGCGCGTGGGCGGCTTCATGCTGGCCTTGTCCGGTTTGTGCTGCGCGCTGTATCCGTTCAGCGATAGCTGGTCACACTTTGCGAGGATCGTCCTGCTGCTGACCTGGGGCATGAGCGTCGCAGCCGATTCGCCGCATTTTTCGGCGCTGTCCGCCAAGGCTTGCCCGCCGGAGCTGGTCGGCGGCGCGCTGGCGCTACAGAACGCCATCGGCTTCGCAATCTCGATGGTGTCGATCCAACTCGGCACCGGCATCGTCGCCACGTGGGGCGATGATGTGACATGGCTGCTGCTGCCCGGACCCGTGCTCGGCGTAATCGGATTTCTGCCCTTGTTGAAAAGGAAGCGCGACGCGCTTAGGTAAGCGTGCTCTTGGCGCTCGACACGCCGCAGCAATCGTAAAAAAGCCGGCGGCCAAAGCGGCAGCCGGCTTTAACTGAGGAACGCTTCGCTATACGTGCGTTTCCTCGTCGGCTATCGTTGCGTACTCGGTACGCGTCTCTTTTCGCGCTAGCTGATCGGTACCCGATGCACTGGTGGGCGGCTGACTCGTGCCAAATGGCGCCGTCTGTGCGCCGCGGCTATGGGTAGTGGCATCGGTGCGCGGCATCACATCGTCCGCAACCGCCTTCGCTTCTTCCGCTGCCACATCGGCAACGCGCTTGGCCGATTCCTTCAACCGCTCGCTTTGCTCGCTGACGGTTTCCTTCGCGTTGTCGAGCAATTCATCGCGCATGCCGCCCATCATCTCGTCCTCGCGCCGCGTACTCGGCAATAGTGCGCCCAGCAAGGCACCGGCCGCCAAGCCGAGCACGCCGACCATCAACGGTTGCTCGTCGACCACGCGATGAACGCCATCCTTCGCTCGATAATATTGCTGTTGCGAGCGCTGGCCAATGTCGTTGACGCGATCGCGTGTCTGCGAACCGATGCTGCGTGCACGACCCGTCAGCGTGGATGCCTTGTCGCCGATGCGGTGGCCGAGATCGCTTGCCTTGTCCACGGCGTAACGGCCTTTTCGCTGGGCCTGCGCGCGCCACTCGCTACCCTTCTCGCTCACCGACTCCATCGCACCGCGTAGCTTGTCGCCATGCATGCCGCCGCTATCGCCGTATTGCGCGACGTACTGCGTATCTTCGCGATGATCGTAGTCGTCGTCATAGCTTTGGCGCCGCGCACGCGTGGTGCCGCCATTGCCGTTGCGCCGGCCAGACATCATCAGCCAAGCGATGCCGACACCCATCAATGCAACGGGCACCGGATTGTCGCGCACAGTACTCGCCAGATTGCTGCCGAATTCTGCCGGCAGACTGGTGCGTGCATAGGCAAAGGCCTGGTCCATCAATTGGCCGGGCGTCAGCTTGTTCTGGATCGCATCGATGGTGGAGCTGACTTCGGCGCGCGTGCGTTCGAGATCGTCTTCGATCTCTTCCGGGCTGCGGTGGTCTTCCACGTATTGCGGGATATCGTAGTCGTTCATAGCACCCTCTCTTTCACTACACGCTTGTCACGCATCAGCGAATCGACGGTGCGATGCGGCATCAGTTTTTCCGTTTTCAGCTTGGTGCTGCCGGTCTTCAGCATGCCGTAGCCGATCAGCGCGACGACGATGCCGACGATCAGCGGCGAAAGCCAAGGCGCCATCTCGGGTGGCAGATACATCGCCAGCAGATTGACCACGCCGAGCAGCACGATCAACAAGCCGGCCGCCGCCACCGCACCGCCGATAGCCACCGACGTAATGCCGGCCTGCGCGGCGGAAATCTTTTCAGACATTTCGGCCCGGCCGAGCGCAATTTCCTGCCGGACCAGATCGAGCGTTTCGCGCGTCAGGTCCGAGAACAGGGCTCCCAGTGGTTTATCGGTCTTATCGGTTGTCATGACGTTCTCCTTCAATGAGCGCTTCGTTGGCGGTAGCAATGGGGGATGGCGAACGCGTGACGCCCGCAAGGCCGGCCGTGCCGGAGGCCTGGCTGCCGATATCGCTGCCTTCCATCACGCTGCCGCTCATGTCGGCATCCGTCATGGTCGTGCCGCTGCCGGTATTCGGCCGATCGCGCAGCACATCGCGCTCGTCGCGCGGCCATGCAGGCATACCGGAAGCGAAGGAAGATCGGTCGCCCGCATACGAGGATGCATCGCGACGATTGTCATCGCGATCATCGTAAGCGCTGGATTCATAGCGATGCTCGGACGAGCTCTTCAGGAAGCGCGCCAGCACAAACCCCGCCACCATGGAGCCGACCAGGAAGGTGCCTGGCGAACGGCGCCCGAAATTCTCCGCGTCGCGAATCAAGGTATCGAGATTCTTGTTGCGCAACTGGCTGCCCAGGGATTGCAACTGATCGGCCACCATCTCCACATAGCGGCCGGTTTGCGCCTGACCATCGTTACGCATTTGCTGCGCCGTAGTGCGAAACGCGTTGGCCGCCGAATCGACCGTGCCGGCCGCCGTTTGCTTTTGCTCGTCGAACATCGCACGGCCTTGCTCCTTCGCGCGGCCAGCCACATCCTGCGCATAGTCCTTCGCCGTGCTGAAGCTGTCGCTCGTGCGCTGTTGCGTCGATTGGGAATACGTGGTGTTGGAAAAGCCGGGAGAGGCATCATCGCCCACTTCCGCTGTCGCCACATCGGTATCTAGTGTCGCCATGGAATCGCTCCTTGCTATTGTTCAGTTAGCGGATAGCAGCGAGAAAGCTGCAATTGGAGCGAATTAGTTTTGCACAAGCGAGCAAAAAATTCGGTAGGACAGGTGGCGGAAAACGCGTCAGAAAACCAATGTTGAGCTGATGAGAAGGAATATCGGCAGGACGTGCACTACGATCAGCTCGGCAATTACAGGACGCCTGTTGTTCTCGTCCGCCCTTTCAATTCTTGCTCAGGAATTGGCCCGCGAAGTTGCGCCAGGATCGCTGGCAACAAGAGGCCCTGATACTCGCCTTGTCCCTGCCGATGAAGTATCGCAAGTTCATACCATGGCACTGCGGGCCGCTGGTGATGCAAACCGTGTAAATTGAAGTTCAACAGCAGCGTGCCGCACCATGCCGGCGCAGCCAGATTCGGTGCGTAACGCGGTTGGTCCAGCGGCGTGCCGTAGTGGAAAGCGTTGTCCATCAAGGAAATCAGCAAGCTTCTTCCCCATAAGGCGAGCGCGAGCATCCACCAGTGCTGACCATACCAATAGAAGGATGCCCCGTAGATCACCAGTATCGCGATTGCATCAGTGCGCACGGCGTGGAGCATATCGCGCGCAAGCAAACGATGTGTCAGTTCGCCGACGACGTTATCGTCATTGGCGATTCGGGTAGCGAGACGCCGGATCACTGAACGCGGCAACAGGAAAGCGAAGGTGCCGAGGATTTCGAACACGTACAAACCTCCGAGCAGACGGAAGTAGTAACCGGGCGCGGCAGTTATCCAGCTTTGCTCGTCAGCGCGATACGCCTCGGCACGTTCACGCTGGGTACGGCTATAGGCGTGATGCAGCAGATGCCCGAAACGCAATAGATCGAACGAGGCGCCGTAAAGAACGGCATTGACGCGGCCGACTGCCCGACCGATCGATTTATTCGAGAAAAGATGACCGTGCAGCGCTTCGTGTATGAAGGCCCACCAGGAATTGGATAGCAGCAGCGGGATCAAGAGCAGCCATCCCGATATGGGCTCGCTGGGAATGAGAGCTGCGGGAATGAGTACTGACTGAATCAATTGCAGCCCCAAGAAAACTGAGAGCAGCATTGAATTCCGATAGGTGTCAAATTTGTCGCTCATGATTGTCGACGAAGAATTAAGAAGTGTCTTCGAACAATAGCCGATCTGCACATACGGATCAGTGTGAAAGCGCACGGCGGAATACTTGCCCACCTCTCACCGCAAATCATTTCGCCTTTACGGTACAGAAGTAACAAAATCTACCGACTTCATGGGATGGAC